>JAESQQ010000049.1 GCA_016765095.1 Planctomycetota bacterium
CGCAGGGGCGACGCGGCCCGCGACCTCGACCGTCGGGAGGCCCGCCGCCGCTGCTCGACGAGCGATCTCGAGGGGTAGCTTCCCCCGGAGGGTCTGGGCGTCGAGCTGACCTTCACCGGTCACGACTAGGTCATGGGAGGACAGCCTGGCGTCGAAGCCGACCGCCTCAAGCACGAGCGGTGCGCCAGCCACGAGGCGAGCTTCGCAGAGGCCGAGGAGGCCGGCTCCGATTCCACCTGCGGCGCCGGCTCCTGGCTGCTCCGCGACCTCGCGTCCGAAGTCCTTCGCGACGATCCGAGCGAACTGGGCCAACGCCTCGTCGAGACGATCGACGAGCTCGGGTCCTGCCCCCTTCTGGGGGCCGTAGGTCCGTGACGCCCCTCGAGGGCCGCAGAGGGGGTTGTCGACGTCGCAGGCGGCCACGATCCGGAGCTCGCTGGCGAGGCAGCCCTCGGGTCGCTCGATCCGGGCGAGATTCGCGAGGGCGAGACCTCCGGGGGGCAGCTCGCGGCCCTCAGCGTCAAGGAACAGGACCCCGAGTGCGCTGGCCAGTCCGGCCCCGGCGTCGTTGGTGGACGAGCCGCCGAGGCCCAGGATCACCTCCCCGCAGCCGGCCTCGTGGGCCGCGGCCAAGAGCTGCCCCGTCCCTCGGCTCGAGGTTCGGCCAGGGTCGCGCTCCGCCCCTGCGAGGAGCTCGTGCCCCGACGCGGCAGCGACTTCAACGACCCCCCGCCCGTCGGGGAGGACTCCGAACCAGGCCTCTCGCAGGCGACCCAAGGGATCCTCGACTCGGGCCGAGCGGAGCTCCCCTCCGCCAGCCTTGACGAGGGCTCGAGTCGTTCCTTCGCCGCCGTCCGCGAGCGGGAGCTGAGTCACGACGCAGCCAGCGCTCACAAGGCCCAAGGCGAGCGCTGCGCAGACCGCCTCCGCTTCCAAGCAGCCTTTGAATCCGTCGCTCGCGACCAGGACGCGGAGGGCCACTATTCGCCTCGGGTCGGAGATCCCACTCGAGCCGAGCCCGCGGGCGCGGTGTTCGCGCCCTCGACGGCTACGACCCGTACGCCCGCCCCTGAGCGCAGATCGTCGGGAGCCGCCACGACGACTTGCTCACCTTCAGCAAGACCCTCGAGGACTTCGATTCGGCCACCTTGACGGACGCCCGTTCGGATTCGACGGAGGACGACGTGGGAGGTCGGGCCCCGTTCACCGCCCGCGCTTGGCTTTTCGCTTGGCTTCCCGCTTGGCTTTCCGCTTGGCTTCCCCCCGGGGCCCGGACCCGATTTGGCTGGCGGCGGGCCGGGAACGCAGACCAGGACGCGGTCCTCGCGACCCCGCACTGCGAGCGCGTCGAGCGGAATCGTGAGCGCTTTCTCGCGGCGCTCGACGATCACCTCGACGGTCGCGAAGCGGTTCAGCCGAAGGCCTGCGATTCCCTTTCGGAGGGAGACGGTCACGATCACCGTTCCGCTCTCGAGGTCGACGAGCGGCGCGACCCGGACGACCTCACCGGGCAGCGGCGCGCTGAGTCCTTCCAATGAGACTCGGGCCAGCTGTCCTGGGTGTACGCGTTCGGCTTGAGCTTCGGGGATTCGGACTCGGGCCAAGAGTGGGTCACGGTCAGCGATCGTGAACGCGACGTCGCCGGCGCGGAGGCTTTGGCCGATCGAGACGTGGCGTTCCGTGACGACTCCGCTCAAGGGGCTGCGGACTTGAGTTTCGTCGAGGTCGAGGCGGGCTTGCTCGAGCCCTAGCTCGGCTTGCTTGAGCGCCGTCTTCGCCTGCTCGAGTTCCTCTGCGCTGCCGACTCCTTGGTCGAAGATCTGCTGAGTTCGGGCCAAGCCGCTCGTCGCGAGCCGGACTGCCAATTCGCTCTCCCGGTGGGCCAGGTTAGCTCGAGTCGGATCCAGGACTGCGAGGACCGTGCCCTTGGTGACGGTGTCGCCCGCCTCCGCAGACAGCTTCTGGACGTATCCCTCGCCTCGAACCGTGACCTCGACGCTGGCCGCGGCCTCTAGCGCTGCGTGTCCGATCAGGCGCTCTTCCACGGGTTCGACGCGCACCGTCGCGACGGCGACTGCCGGCGCGGCTGCCTGTCCTCGTCCAGACCCTCGGCGGCCCCCCTTGGCGTCGCCTTCGCAGGCCGTCAGCACAAGGGCGAGGGAGACCAGCGCGACCTCGATCCCGCGAGCTCGAGCGCGCTGGGTTCCAAAGGACTTCACTTGGTCTCCAGGATCGTCTGGATTTGGGCCAGAGCCTCGTCACTGAGTTCGAGGTCTGCCGCTAGGCAGTTGGCGCGAACTTGCTCGGGCTTGGTAGCGCCTGTGATCACGGAGCTGACCGCCTCGGTTCGGAGGCACCAAGCTAACGCCAGGCAACAGAGCGGCGTCCCGAGTTCGCTCGCGAGCTCTCCGAGCGCCTTGACCCGGGTCAAGTTTTCGTCCGTGACGCGGTCCTTCATGAACTTGTTGAGCTTGTCGTTGGCCAGGCGGCTGTCTGCCGGGATCGCGCCGTTCAGGTATTTCCCGGTCAGGATTCCCTGGGCCAAGGGGCTGAACACGACTTGGCCGATTCCGAGGTCTGAGCTGGCGGGGATCACGTCCTCCTCGATGTCGCGTTGGAGGAGGCTGTATTGCGGCTGGTTGCTGATCGGTCGTGGCGCGAGCAGTCGATCGGCCGTCTCGCAGGCTTCGCGCAGCGTCTCGGCGTCCCAGCAGCTGACTCCCCAGTAGAGGATCTTGCCTTGGCGGATCAAGTCGTCCATGGCGCGCACGACTTCAGTCATGGGTGTCTCGGGGTCGTGGCGGTGGCACTGGTAGAGATCGAGGTAGTCGACTTTCAGTCGGCGGAGGCTCGCCTCGCAGCTCTCCATGATGTGCTTTCGGCTCAGGCCCGCGTCATTGACCTCGTCGGACATTCGGCCAAAGACCTTGGTCCCGAGGACGATCTCGCTGCGCCGGACCCCTGCCAGCGCTTTGCCGAGGAAGCTCTCGGCCGCGCCTTTGGCGTAGACGTCGGCTGTATCGAAGAAGTTGACTCCAGCGTCGAGGGCTGCTCGGACGCACTCGCGTCCCGCCGCGTCGTCGACTGCGTTTCCATAGGTCAGCCAGGACCCGAGGCTGATCGTGCTGACCTTGAGTCCGCACTCGCCCAATCGCCGGTACTTCAATTCGTCTCCTCGTGGTGAAGGGGGCTGATTGTAGGCGGGGATCGCGTGGGTTAGTAGAACGCGACGGGCAACAGGTAGGCGTGGTGGGCGAACAGGCCGGCGGCCCCTCTCCAGCCGAAGTATTGGCTGAAGAACACGAAGAACACGTAGGTCCCAGCGCTCGGGAGCGCGATCGCGAGGCCCACCAAGCGCAGGATCCAGTGCGAGACGCCCTCCCGAGCGGCTCGGGACTGAGCCCAGCCCGCCGCAATTCGTCCCGGCAAGAGGGCGAGGAGGAAGAGTCCAGCGGGAAGCCAGAGCGCGTCGCGAGGCAGGAGCTCGATCTTGAAGAAGTAGAGCGGCAACGCCAACGCGAGAGTCAACGTGAGCGCGATCGCCGTGGAGAAGGGAGCTCTGCGAATGTTTGCGCGGATCGCCCAGATCTCAAAGCCTGCCTTGAGTCGATCTTCCTGGGCAACGCGGGCCTGCGCGACGAGGGCGGGCCGGAGGGCGAGGACGAGCGTCAGCGCCCCGAGGAGCCCGAGCAGGGGGAACCGCTTGCCCGAGGCGAGCAGGAGGGAGGGCGGTCCAAGCCAGGCCACGCCAACGACGAAACCCATGAAGCCCAGCCTGAGGTAGTGCGCGGGGCGGAGCGAGGTGGCATAGGTCACGAAGTCGCGCGGCAGGCTCGCGTCTGGGTCGCGGCGGGCTTTCCAGAGGGTTCGCAAGTTGTGGATCGGACGGACGAAGTTCCAGAGTCGACCTCGCCCAGCTGCGAGCGCGATCAGGCCGTGCAGCCCAGCCAGGGCCCCATAGATCACCGTCGCCCGGGCGAGCCCGAGCGACGTCGCGGAGCTCGGGTCGAGGATCTTGGCGTCGGTGGCGTAGCTCGAGAGGACGAGGAAGGGGATCGCGAGAAACCCAATCCCGAGGAGCCCAGCGCCCCAGGGCACCGCCTTGCGCAACCCGGGCAACACGCCCCCGAGCCCCTCCCCTCGACTCAATCGGCCCTCGGCCTCGAGGAGCCAGCCCAGCGCAGCGAACTGCACGACGGGGATCGAGGCCACGAAGGCTAGACCGGCCAGGAGGCCGAACCCACCGATGAGGAACACCCAGAGGGCGTCCCAGGCCTTCTGGGTCGTGCCCCAGACACCCAAGCGCTCCGGCTCGGGGGGGTCAGCCGGAGGGGGCTCCGAGGGCGCAAATCGATTGGGCGGCGCGGGCTCGGAGGCGGCGAGCGCGTCGGGTTCGGGCGCGAGGGCTGGGGGAGCGGTCGCGGCGGGCTCGAGCTGAGGCGTCTCAGGCCCCGGTTGAGGAGGCTTTAGGGAAGGATCGGGCGGGTTTAGCACAGGAGACACTCCCGGCTCTACCGGGGCCGACCTGGGTCGGTTTCATTCCAACGCGACTCGCAGCCAGCGGACTTGAAGCCCCGCACCGAGCAGGGCGCCCACCAGCGGGTCGTCTTCTTGTCGCGGGCCGGGAACGACGACGACCTCGGCTTGGTGTTCGCGGAGGGAGGCCAGGGTTGCCGGAGGGCTGCCGCCAGGCGCAAGCACGCCGACGAGATCAAGGGCTGAATCGCTCTCGAGCGCCTCCTCGAGGAGCGGCCGAAGGTCGGGCGAAGCGAGCAGCACCGCGCGTTGCTTGCGCCCCGAGAGGCGGAGGAGGGACTCGCGGAGCAAGCGGAGGGCAGACCGGCTACCCACGACGGCCAGCAGGCTCAAGACCCAGTCGATCGCGATCACGCCGCGGGAGTAGTTCTCGAAGCGATCGAGCACGGTCGCGGCCAGCACGATCAGGAGGCTCGCAAGGCTGATCGCCTTCAGGACTCGCACCACGTCTTCGAACCGGATCGTGCGCCAAAAACCTCGGTAGAGCCGAAACAGGAGGAGCGCTGTGATCTTGCTCCCGATCACGAACGGGAGGCCGGGAAAGCCGCTCTCGCTCAGGTAGAAGGGGAGGGCGGGCCCACCCTCAGGCAACTCGAGCCCTCCAAAGCGGAGCGCGTAGGCGCCCAGCCAGCAGCCGCTGAGGATCGCGACGTCGACCAAGAGCTCGACTCCGTACAGGATCGCGGGGTGCCGGGAGCGGGCCACGACCGCCCGTCCGCTCGAATCGCGATAGACGGCCACGTCTCCCAGCAAGACACCCAGCAGGACGAGCACGATCCCTGCGATCACGACGCTCAAGAGCGTGGTTCCCAAGGACCCGCGAGCGGCCGCGAGCCCGATTCCACCGAGGATCGTGGCCGCGCCGTAGAGGACGAGCACGGTCCGACGGGGGCTGAGGCCGAGCGCCATCAGCCTGTGTGTGCTGTGGTCGCGCCCCCCCTGAAGAAAGGGCCGATTCGCGGCTCGCCGGCTAACCCAAACCAGGGCGGTGTCGAAGAGCGGAATCCCGAGGACGCAGGCCGGCGCGATCAGCTGGCGGAGTCCTCCGTCGGTTGGAATCCGAACGGCGAGACCGGCCAAGGAGAACCCGAGCAAGAGGCTGCCTGCGTCTCCCATGTAGATCCGAGCTGGAGGGAAATTCCAGACCAGAAAACCCAACGCGGCCCCGGCCGCGACGAGAGTCGCGAAGGCGACTGTCGCGGACCCGCCGCCCATTGCAAAGCAAAACAAGGCCGCGATCGCCGCCACCCCTGCGGCGCTTCCGTCCATGTTGTCGAGGAGGTTGAGGGAGTTTGACATTCCGATGTACCAACCGGCAGTCACGATCCAGGCCAGCCATTGGGGCCCCTCCAAAATCAGCGGAGCGGGACCCGTGTCAAGAGGTCCCCAGACGACCCATAGGGCGGCGACAGCTTGGACGAGCAGCTTGACCTTGGGGGAGAGCTCTCGGCGATCGTCGACGAGCCCAAGGAGAAACAGGGCGGTGGCGGCCAGCGCCAAGTCCCACGAGCAAGCGGCGAGGCCGACGATCAAGACGGCGTAGATCGCGACGCCTCCGCCGAGCGCGACGGGGCGCTGGCTCCAGCGTTCGGCCTTCGGGCGCGAGACGAAGTCGATCCTCTGCGCGATCCCCATCCCGGCACGGGTCAGGAGCGCACCCGTCAGCGTGGCGCCGATCAAGGTCAGGAAGTGAAAGGGTTCTAGATTCACGGGCCTCGACTTCCGCGAACACGAGGAAGTGCAGGGCGGAGCTTGGAACTGGTGAAGATACTCGCCACCCAGCGCCCGTTCAAAGGAGTTAGGTCTCGAGTCCGCAAGGTGGGCGGGCTGCTCTCGCCGTTCGTCGTCGCCGAGCACCTCGGTCGACCACCCATTGGGCTCTTGCGGCTGCCTTGTTGCTTCGGTGGACCGGTCGGGAAGACAGGCAGCCGGCGATTTTCCGGGGGAACAACTCCCCAAGAGGATGGTGCTTCGCTGAGCTGGAGTGGCTTCGTAAACAGGGGTGGAAGCTGGCTGGACCCCATTCGATTTGGGGTCATTGGAAGGCCTACTTCACCAGACTGGAAGGACTTGCGGTGGCAAGAAGAGCGAAGTATAGTCCCGATCCTGCATGGGGAAGGGGGGGCTTAACCCCCCTTGAATGGGACGGTTCTGTGGGGATTCTTAGCCTTGGATGCGCTCGACGCAACCCTTGGGTGAAGACACTCCTAGGCCAAAATCGGTCAAGCCAAAATCGGCCAGGCCAAAATCGGCCAGGCCAAAATCGGCACGGGATCGCGGGTGGGCAACGGGGGATCAGTCGGTCCTACGTTCACCACCACGCGAAGCACTAGGGAGGACGAAGGTGTTCGGCAGGAACAAGCGAATCCTCGCGTTGGACATTGGCTCCAGCGACATTAAGGCGCTCGAAGTCAACGACGCGGGTGGCAAGATCGAGTTATCGAACTTCGCCTGTACGAAGATTGGCAACCAGAACGAGACGATCTTCGCGATCCGCGAGATCATGCGGCGGTCAGCTTTCAAGACCAAGCGCTGCGTGACCTCAGTCTCTGGGCGCTCAGTCATCGTGCGCTACGTCAACATGGCCCAAATGGGCGAGCAGGAGCTGAAGCAGGCGATTCGATTCGAGGCGGACAAGTACATCCCCTTCGAGGTCGACGAAGTCGTTATGGACACTCAGATCCTCGAGGAGGAGATCGCCGACGGATCCGGCGAAATGAAGGTCCTCTTGGTCGCGGTTCGTAAGAACCTGATCGAAGAGCACCTTCACCTCTTGCAAGAGGCAGGACTTCAATCGGCGATTATCGACGTTGACGCCTTCGCCCTCGGGAACGCCTTCGAAATGCGCGCTCGCGAGTCGGGCGGGCTCAGCCCCGAGAAGGTCGTGGCCTTGATCGACATTGGCTCGAACAAGACCAACATCAACATCCTCAAGGGCGGCACGAGTTACTTCACTCGTGAGGTCTATCTCGCTGGAAACGACTTCTCCGAGGCCGTCTCCCGCAAGTTCAACTTGGACGGCCAAGAGGCAGAGCGCCTCAAGTGCAACCCAGACGACCAAGCCGCCGACGTCGAGGAGGCGATCCTGCCGACCCTCGACGACTTGGGCAACGAGATTCAGCTCTCCTTCGACTACTTCGAGAACCAGTTTGATCGGGTCGTCGAAGAGGTCTATATCTCGGGGGGCTCTGCTCAGTTGCCGGGTCTCCAACGGGCCTTTGAGGGTGCGTTCGAGAAGAGTGTCGTGTTCTGGGACCCCCTCGAGTCGCTGGTCATTAAGCCAGGCCTCGACGAGAAGGCGATCGGTGCCTTGGCGGGTCAACTTGCAGTCTCGGTTGGCCTCGCCAGCCGAGTCCGGAGGTGGTAGCCATGCTCGCCATGATCGAGATCAACCTCCTTCCTGAGGAGTTCCGCCCCCGCGAGAAGACCAACCTCGGTCTGATCGGAACGGTGGCCGTCGGTCTGATCGTCTCGGGTGCGACCCTCATGATCTCTCTTGATGTCAAGAGTGACCTGAGCACCAAGAGCAACCAGCTCCAGCAGAAAGAGCAAGACCTCAAGGACAAGAAGGTCTTGGTCAAGGAGATCAAAGAGCTTGAGGCTGAGATCGCGCAAAAGAAGAATCGGCAGAACACGATCATCAAGATCAGCCAGTCCAAGGTGATGTGGTCCCTCAAGCTGCAGCAGTTCTCCGCGATCGCCCAGGATTTTCCCGAGTTCTGGATCGAGGAGCTTGTGCTGACTCGCAAGGCCTCGCGCGCCAGGAAAGGCAGCTCCGGTACGGTTGAGTCAGTCTTGCGAATGGACTGCGGCGCGACCGGAACGAGCTTCCGCAAAGTGGCGAGCTTCCAAGACGCCCTCAAGGACGAGCCAAACTTCTTCTATCACTTCGCTGATTTGAAGAGCAACCGCGTCGCCGTCGAGGATCTCGAAGAGGGCTTCAACTTCCGCGAAAAGCTCGTGTTCTCGGTTGAGTTGCCTCTGCGCAACCTCGCCCCCGAGAAGAAGACGAAGAAGAAGAAAACCAAGCCTGCGGCCAAGAAGCCCGCCGCCAAGACCAAGTAAGGAGGGAACGATGACCAAAGAGATTCAAATGATCGTCGTGGCGGCTGTGATCTTCGTATCCATCACAGGCGGCCTCGCTTGGTGGGGAATGGGCCTCTCGGACGAAGTGACCTCCCGCGATGGCGCGATCGCAGCCCTTGAGGTCACGATCGACAAGGCCGACGCGGAGATCGCCAAGAAGCCCCGTCTCGAGACCGAGAAGGAAGCGCTCGACAAGCACATTGCGCGTTACGTCACGATCCTTCCCCCGCCGGAGGTCGCGAGCAAGCAGTCCTTCCTGCGAATGGTTCAGGAGAAGTGCGAGCGTTCACAGCTCAACGCACGCTCGATTGTGTTCGTCGCGCCGAAGCTGAAGAAAAAGAAAAAGGCCAAGGCCAAGGCCAAGGGCAAGGGCAAGGGCAAGAAGAAGAGCTCTGGTCCAGCCTTTGAAGAGGTCAAAGTCAACCTCGAGGCGGAGGGCACCTACGACGAGTTCCTCCGGTTCTTGAACTCGATCGAGCGGCACGAGACCTTCTTGCGGGTCAACACCTTCAGCTGCCGCGTGATTCCCTTCGAGGACGATGCGGAGCCTACGAAGGACGACAACGACAACATCGTTTGGAACCTCGAGATTCGGCTCCAAGTTTCAACCTTCACCTACAAGACGAAGTAGGCGGTCCCAATGAGCATGCGATTCCTAGCAAGCGTTCGTCGGGGAGTTCCCGTTCTGCTTTGTGCCAGCGCGCTTTGTCTGGCCCCAGCCTTCGCCCAAGACGGCGACGACGGAGACACTCCTACCGATCGAAAGGTCCTCGTGGCTAAGGCCTACGAGGCTGCTCGCAAGAAGAACTGGAGAGAGGTCTCCGACGCAATCACTGAGTTGACCAACATCAGTGGCGGCAAGGCTGACAGCCGGCTTCTCTTCCTAAAGGCCAAGGCTTTCTTTGAGCAGGCTAGGCCTTCGCTCGGCAAGAAGGGCAAGAAGGCCGCAGAGGGGAAGGAGGCCCTCGACGCCTCGAAGGACGCCCTCAAGGTCCTCTTGGAGCAGCACCCGGATCACGTCGAAGGGACCTACCTTTACGCGGTGATCGAGGCCAGTAGCGATAACGAGACCGAAGCGAAGGGCCGCTTGATTCGTGCGGCTGCCCGGGGTCGTTACGTGCTCTACGACCTCGAGTCGAGTGAGGGCAAAAAAACGTTCAAGGGTTACCTCAAGGATCCTGAGTTCATTCTCGACGTCATGAACGCGGCGAGCGAGTTCCAGGTCAACCTCAAGAGCCTGCGCAATCCATTCGCGAGCCCGATCCGCAGGATCGTTGAGAGCGACGACGGCGACGACGACGGGCTCCCCAAGGTCTCGGTTCTCATTCCAAAGCGGCTTCAGCAGCTCGAGGCGCAGGTCGACAAGCTGTTCGCTAAGATCGACGAGCTCGCCAAGCGCCAAGACGCTGAGGCCATGAGCATCAAGTTCCAGGAGCTGCGCGCGCTCATGAATGAGTACGGGGCCGAGGGCTCCGACATGGCGAAGGAAAAGCTAGCCACCTGGAAGCAGAAGCTCATTCAATACGGTGACCTTTACCTCTCAATCCAGCTTCAGATCTATATCCAAGAGGGCAACCAGCACCTCAAGGCCATGGCGAAGGCGCTCGAGCAAGAAGAGTGGGATCTCGCGCTGCAGCGCTTTGAGGACATCAAGGAGCTTCGCGACCAAATGATGGCCGAGGAGCGAGACGTCTTCCGACGCAACGCCAAGGCCCTTCTCGTCCGGGGTAAGAGCCTCGCTGAGCAAGCGATTCGCATGAAGCGGATCTCCGAGTTCAAGCTTCGGATCACCGGGATCATCCTCGCTCCACCCGAGGACGAACGGCAAAAGGACAGCGCGATCGTCGACGATCGCATCTACTACGAGCACGACCACCTCATCGACGTTGAGACAGAGGAAGAGATTCCTGACCTAGAGGTGGTTGAGATCCTCAAATCCCGCGTTAGATTCCGCTACCAAGGTACGGAGTTCGTGCGTGGGCTTGAGCGCCCTAATGAAAACAAGGCGAGCGAAGAGGCCGGGAAGTAGCGACCTCAGTCTCTCAGTCTCAGTCTCAGTCTTTTTGACTGGGCTGGTTGACTGGGTCTCTCAAAGACAAGGTTGGGTCTCTCAAAGACAAGGTTGCTTGAGGCATTTCGGCTCAAAGCCTACGACGAAACAAAATACGGGGGAAGCAGGGCCGGGGGCTCTGCTCCAAGCACTGGAGACCGCCGGCTACGGCCGGCGTGACCAAAAGGGGGAACAATGAGTTGGCGCTATTGCACGGTCGCCATGGCCGCGATCGTCGCGTTCTCAACGAGCGCGACCGCTCAGAATCAGAGAGAACTGGGAAGCGAGCGTGCTCGTCAGAGCATGCGGATCAACGTTGACGTAGAGGACACTGACCTCGCAGACGTGATGGAGCAAATCGGCCAAAAGGTCGAGCGCAACATCCTTGTTGATCCGAATGTGCGCGAGACCGTGACGGTCTCGCTCAACTCGATTCCCTGGCGTGAAGCCGTTGAGGTCATTGCGAAAATGACTCGTTGCGAGGTCGAAGACCGCGGCAACGGTGTCCTTCTCCTGACCCAGCCGCCGAAGGTCACGATTCAGTTCCAGGACGCCAACGTGCGAACGGTCCTGCAGCTGCTCGCGGCCTACTCGGGCAAGAACATCATCATTTCGCCCCAAGTGACGGGCGAGGTGACCTTGGACCTCAAGGAGGTCCACTGGCTTCGGGCTCTGCACGCGATCGTCAAGACGTCTGGCGACTACGAAGTCGTCGAGGACGGTGACGAACTGCTGCGCGTTGTCCCGCGCAGTGCGATCGAGCGGCAGTTGGAGACGACCGTCTTCAAGCTCAAGTACGCGCGCCCCCCGGCGAGCTACCGAGCGATTCCCCCTTCGTCGGCTGGCACGGGAAGCTCAGGCTCCTCAAGCAATCAGGCGCAGGCTTCGGTCTTTATCGGCAGCGTCACGACGGCGGCCGCCGATAACGTGCGGGACACCTTCACGCTCTACCGTTCGCTCAATTCGGTGGTGACCAGCAGCCAGATCCCTGGCGCGGCGCTTGAGTATGACGAGCAGACGAACGCGTTCATTGTGACCGCGACTCGCCCGCTCTTGAACCAGCTCGAGAAGATCATCAAGCGGGTCGACCTTCGCCCTGCTCAGATCTACACCGAGGTCAAGTTCGTCGCGACGACCGACAACAACAACCAGAACTACGGCTTCGAGTTTGGTGAGGGCTTGCCCGACCAGGGTCTGCGCTGGTCCAACCAGCAGCACGGTCCCTTCGTTCAGGGCGTCCCCTTCAACTACGTTGCGGGGTTCAACCCCTCGGAAGGCTTCGGCACAAGGCCGGCGGGGAACGTCAACGGCCAAAACGCAAGAGGCAGGAGCAGCCCCGCTGGCTTCTCGCAGCTCTTCACCTCGACGGGTCCCAACCAGCAGGGTTTGATCACGACGGATCAACTCAGCGTCAATCCAGGCCGAATGCCCTTCTTCTTTGGTGACGGGCTCTCGAGTTTCACGAACAACTTCCGCCTGCCCGCCCTCCTGAACCTGGGCGAGTTCAACATGGTCCTCAACCTCCTCGATCGTGATAGTCGGACTCGCACGATCCAGTCGCCCTCGCTGTTCATGTTGGACAACCAGGACGCGGTGATCTTCGTCGGCGACCAGGTCCCCTACGCGACCTTCACCACGACTCAGGACGCCAACGGTAACCAGCAGGCCTCGATCACCGAGGGGTCGCGCTCACCAGTCGCGATCGGCTTCTCGCTCTTCGTGCAGCCCCACGTCTTGCCGGACGAGGACGCTGTGGTCATGACGATCATTCCCCGGGTCAACGACCTGGTCGGAACCACCTCGTCGATTCCCGGCTTCGAGCAGTTCAGCTTCGGGTTCAACAACACCCAGATCGACCTGCCCCGTACTCGTGAGCAAGCGCTCGTGACCCACGTCATGCTGCAGGACACCCAAACGGCTGTCCTGGGTGGCCTCTTGACCGAGGTCGACACCGAGGTGATCAAGCGGATCCCATTCCTGAGCAGCTTGCCCTTGATCGGGCACCTGTTCACCAACACCCAGACGAACAAGCGGCTCGAGAACCTCACGATTTTCGTGACGCCCACGATCATTCGTCAGCGCAAGTCGGTCGACTCGATCTTCATGCGGGCCACCAAGCGCCTCGAGGACGCCGACTACTTCTACAACAAGTATGAGAAGTCGAAGCTGAGCGCCGACGGCGACGACGACGACGACGACGACGACGACGACGAGTAGGCCCTAGGTCCAACTCTTAGGTCCAACTCTTCGGTCAGAACGCCCCGCGAATCCGCGGGGCGTTTTGCTTGGTTCTGGACTCAAACGGGGGGCTGAGGGGGGCAGGCCCTCAAAGGAAACGGTATCCTCTGGCCCACCTACCGAGCGGCGCCCTCGGTGCGGCGGGTTGATCCTGCCCCGAGCCTAGCGTCGCGCCCCTAAGAGAGACTGCTTCCATGAGCAAGCGAATGCTGATCAACGTCGCCGAGGCTGAAGAGGCTCGGTTGGCGATCGTCGAAGACGACCTCCTCTCTGAGCTCTATGTCGAGCGGACGACTGAGGAAAAGTACCTCGGCAACATCTACAAAGGCCGGATCGCCAACATTGAGCCGAGCATTCAGGCTGCCTTCGTGGACTTCGGGCGCGAGGTCAACGGTTTCCTCCACGCGAGCGACGTGATGCCTGCCTACAGCAGGGCGCCGCAAGGTGAGCGGGAGGACATAGGCGCGATGCTGGTCAAGGGCCAGGAGATCCTGGTTCAGATCACCAAGGATCAGATCCGGACCAAGGTCCCGACGGTCACGACGTACATCAGCCTGCCGGGTCGCTATCTGGTCTTGATGCCTTCGATCAACAAGTGCGGCGTCAGCAAGAAGATCACCTCCGAGGAGGAGCGCCAGAAGCTGCGCGCGCTGCTCAAAGAGCTCAACCCGCCCGCTGGCATGGGCTACATCATTCGCACGGCGGGGATCGATCGCTCGCGCGAGGAGCTGGCCCGAGACCTCGATTATCTCCTCAACCTCTGGAAGGCGATCCTCGACAAGGTCAAGACCCAAGAGTCTCCCGCCACGATCTATAAGGAGAGCGACCTCGTGATCCGCTCGATCCGTGACCTGTTCACGGGCGACATCGAGGAAGTCATCATTGACGACTACGAGGTCTACACCCGCGCCAAGGACTTCCTGGCAGCTGTCATGCCGCGACACCAGGACGGGATCAAGTTCTATCCCGGCCCGACGCCTCTGTTCCACAAATACAACGTCGAGCGGCAGATCGTTGGCCTCCAGGCGCGCCGCGTGCCGCTGAAGTCTGGCGGCTCGCTGATCATTGAGCAGACGGAGGCCCTGGTCGCGATCGACGTCAACTCGGGCAAGTTCAAGGGGGAGAAGAACCTCGAGGACACCGCTTACAAGACCAACCGAGAGGCCGCTGCTGAGATCGCACGTCAGGTTCGCCTCCGCGACCTCGGCGGCTTGATCGTCTGCGACTTCATTGACATGCGGGAGTCGAAGCACCGCACGTCGATCGAGCGGAGTCTGCGAGCTCAGCTCCGCCGCGACCGGGCTCGCGTTCGCGTCGCCCGCATGTCGCGCTTCTCCCTGATCGAAATGACCCGTCAACGTGTCCGGGAGAGTCTCAAGCGGACCACCTACGACCAATGCCCGACCTGCACCGGGACGGGCTACGTGAAGTCCGTCGAGTCGCTCGCGCTTGAGGTCTTGCGTGAGCTGCAACTGCACTTTGTGGATCATCCCGAGACCAAGGCCACCGTCGTCTGCGGCAACGAGGTCGCGGATTACCTGCGTCAGCGGAAGCAGAGCTCGTTGGACCGAGTCAGCGAGCGCTTCGGCCAAGCGATCGACCTCGTCGTCTCCCGTGAGTTCGGGCGCGAGGAGTTCAAGGTCGGCTAGTGGGGTGAGGCCCTTTGCGTGGGCCTAGCCTGCCTCGCCAGGAATCTGGCGGCGCGCGGGTCACGAGATCCCTACGATCAACCCAACGCATTGGGCTCAAAGGGGATAGGGTCGAGCTTCCTGGATCTGGGAATCGAGGAATCGATGCAAGAGCAGCTGCTGGGCGGCGTCTATCCCCCTGAGTCCGGCCGAGTCGTTGACACTGCCGGATCCAGCACGATACAGTCCTCCGTCTCTCAATTGTCTACCCACAGCGCCTTTCTACCGACAGCGCCTTTCTACCGACAGCGCCTTTCTGGCGACCCGCGCCTTTCTGGCGACCCGCGCCCCTAGCTAGGGCAAAATACAGCCCACGGCAGCCTCCCACCGGCGTCTGCCTGGGCCAGCCGACTTCACGAAGTCGACAAAGGTCGAGCCTTGCGATTCAAGCCAACCGCCGTCCGGCGCCCTCGTGGATTTACCCTTATCGAGCTCCTGGTCGTGATCGCGATCATTGGAATTCTGGCGAGCCTGATCTTGTCAGGGCTGAGCTCTGCCAAGCGGCGGACTCAGATCGCCGTCGCTCGGAGCCACATCACGGCTCTCAAGGCCGCGCTGGCCAACTACAAGTCAGACATGGGGCGCTATCCCCGACTCACGCCGCGACCCACCGCGCCAGGCGACGGGCCTCACTACGACGACGACTCGATCGCGCTTTACGCGGCACTTCGCAACCGCGCCACGGTCGAAACGGGCGGCGGTCAGAACAGCCCCTACGTCGAGGACTGGAAGCCCGAATACGTGGGCCTCGTGATCAACCGGAGCCAAAACACCGCGAACAACATGGGCTCGGACGGCACCGAATACACCACCCCGATCCCACCTGCGGACGCTGAGAGGGCCACGACCCTCACCTATCAGAAGCTGCACTTGCCCGGCAACACCGGCCAGCAGCCGCTCGTGTTCATGGATCCCTGGCAGAACCCGTATCACTATCGCGAGTGGGCCTCGGTCCGCAGCTCCGTCAAGGACGGCTTGATCACCGCGCCGAGTTCGCGCACCGTCAGCCAACCGGCTGAGGTCGAGGGCTCCGTGCTTGTTGGCACGGTTCCCGACCAGCCACACTCGCCAGAGGGCTTCGATATCTGGAGCAACGGGCCGAACTTGATCAACGAGTTTGGTCACCCAGAGTCCGACGACGTCTCAAGTTGGAGCAACTAGGACCCGTGCTGCAACGAAGAGGAGGCCGAGTGGTGCGTCGCGACTTCACCCTGATCGAGGTTCTCGTCTCGATTACGATCATCGTGATCCTGACTTCCTTGCTCATCATGGGGTTGGGCGGGACCAAGGCCAAGGCCATGCACAAGGCCAGCTTGGCGACTGTCAACAAGGTCATGGTGGCCCTTGGCAACTACCAGGCGGCGTTTAGGGACTTCCCCCCAGACGGCTATGACCTTGGTGAGAACGGGAGCGGGAACGGCTGGGACGTCAACACCCAAGGGGTGCTGGTCGGCTACGGCGGAGATCAGCGTCGAGTCCGTGGGACCGCCGCCCTGATCTATTTCCTCTGTCGGCCGGTCGTGCGCGTGACTCGTCAGAGCGCCGATCCCGACGACACGAGCGCGACCTTCACTCTGGTGGGTCCCTTCTTGACGCTCGAGGCGGGCGACTTCTCCTTGGAGAGGGTCACCCTCAACGGAGTCGAGCAGAGCTTCAACCCGAACCACCCCTGGACCGACGACGCCTTCTGGGACGTTCAGGGCGGGATTCGCTGCGAGATCATTGACGCCTTCGGTCGTCCCCTCTGCTACGACAAGGTCAAGACGGACCACACCACGCAGAACCCAGCGACGAACCAGTTCCAGTTCTACAACCCGAGCCTGTTTCAGGATCCGAACGGGAGCCAGACAGGGGGTGGTGGGATCTACGCTCACCCCGACGCTGTCCGCTACATCGTGGGTGGTCTCATGCCGATCAGCATCGACGAAGAGCCAGACGCGCTCGGACTCAGCGAGGACGAGCTGATCAAGTATCGCTGCGACCCGCGCTTCCTCGACAAAGCGCAGTTCCAGGCCTTGATCACAGGCCTCGAGGGCGGCACTCCGCCTGGCGCGGCGAGCGCCGCTACACACAAGCCCAAGAACGTCCCTGGTTATGACCTTTGGTCTGCAGGGCGCTCCTGGGTGGATCCTCGTGACGACATCACGAGTTGGGGTGACTGATTCGAGTGGGGTCGGATCCCAAGTCGGGGTCGGGTCCCGAGTTGGGGTCGGTTCGAGGGAGCAAGTTGCTCTCTGGAGAACGTGAGGCGGAGAACGTGAGACGCGACGTGTCGTTGGGTCTTTCTGAAGTGGGCGCCCGAGTGGGCAACCTGAGCGGAGCCGGAATGAAGAGCAGATTGATTCGGGCCTTCACGCTCATGGAGCTGATGGTGGTGATCGGGATCATCATGATCATGACCGCGATCTCGATCCCTGCGATCAGCAAGTTCATGGACGGTCAGAAGCTCCAGCAGAGCGGCCGGCTCATGCAGAGCTCGTTCAACGAGGCTCGTCGCGCGGCGATCACACAGCGGGCTAAGAACGTCCTCGTGTTCTTCCGGGAAGAAGACGCGGGTCGTCCCGGCTTCTTCCGGTGGGGCACTCGGCGCTACCGCGAGCGTGTTGGCTACGACAGCGAGCCGCAGTATCTCCTCGCGGGTGCTCAGTTCGAGCTCGAGACGGGGACGATCGTGGGCGGCGGTGGTGCGCCTCCCGGGCACCCCATCGTCGGCAGGCTGGCGGGGCTCCCGATTCCGGTCTTCGACGGGATCCCAGACGAGGCGAACACCGCGCTCTTTGGTGTTCAGCGCCGTCCGACGCAGCCGCCTCCCGGCTCGAGTTGGCTCTGGGTCGAGTTCCAGCGGGACGGGACGATCAACACCAACTCGATTGACAACTTGCCGACGACCGAGGGGTTCTACGACCTCAACATTCCCCTCACGTTTACGCCGGCCGACTTCGACGCCCTCATGACGGTGCCCAACAAGCAGTTCGACATCTGTCTCCGCGAGTCTGGCGATCACCAAGTCGACAAGCGGTGCTTCATGAACCTTGACCCCAACACTGGACGCCTCCGCTTGCGGGTGCACCAGATCAACGCCGAGTAGGAGGGTCCGTGCAGCGCACTCAGCCTCACACTGTTCTCATTGGTCTCGCTACTCCTCTTCGGATGCGACGGCTTCGCGCCCGTAAGAGGGGCTTCACGATCATCGAGATTCTGATCGCGATCGTGGTCCTCGTCTTGGGAATCACGGGGATCGTGGCCTTGTTCCCGACGGCGATCGAGTCTGGCAATCAGACCGTCGAGGACACCTACTCAGCCACGATCACCCAGAGCGTGGTCGACGCGATCTCAGTCGGCATTCGTGAGAGTCGGTATTCCTACCGCGCTCCAGTCACGAACCGGGTTTGGACCTACTTCCTCATGAACCACGACGGGGTCGTGGACGAAGCGGTCCCGACGCCTGAGATCTACACCGACGCGACTGGGAAGATGTGGGCGCGGGACTACTGCGTCTTGCTGCCCCAGTCCGCCGCGCCGGACAACTTCGCCTCGGCCAACGAGCCGACTTTCGTGTTCCCAATCCCAGCCCTGCCTGACCAAGTGATTCCTTTCCGGGACACCGGAGCGGAGGGGGCCCCGAGCCAACCCTTCCTGGACCTGTTCGTGCGCAAGCCGACCAACCTGGACGCTGGTGCGGGCGTGTTCAACACCATGAACGGCGTTGATCCCGTCAACTTCGCTCGGACGACCTCGGCCGGCACGCCAACGCGCTGGTTCACGCGGGTCTACCACTTGGGTCGGCTCCGCAAGGGCGACCCGGGCGTCCTCCCTGCTGACGTTGGTCAGATCCGCCCAGAGTTCCGGGGTGAGGACATCATGGACGGCACAGTCGCAGTCCAGACGATCGCGGTCGATCCGTATCCCAACTACTCGTTCGCGTTCACGATCAAGCGGGCTCGTCTCGACACCCACGCCACGGGTGGTGGGGGCGGCGTGCCGAACCCAGACGGCACGATCTCGGCCGACGACCGGTTCAGCAACAGCCTGTTCGAGCTCAAGATCTACATATTCAAGAACTTTAGCGACACCGTCGCTGCTGGCCTGGCGATTCCCGAGACGGGTGGTGGGGGAGCGTTCCCACCAGTCACTCGCGGGAACCGGGCGGTTCGCGAGTTCATTACCCTGATCTCGCTCTAGTCGTCGATTCAATGAGCTCGCCTACGAGAGGCGAGTCACTCGAGCTTCGAGCTTCGGCCCGAAGGTAGCTCACCCGCCGCGTCCGTGCGGCAACCCCTCACGAGGAGGGACCATGCGCCCAGGAACACCTGGTGGCCGTCGACTCAGCCGTCGACGCAGCCCTCTCCTCAGCCGTCGACTTGGCAAGGCGAGTCGGCGATTCACGCTGATCGAGCTTCTCGTCGCGGTCGCGCTGTCGACGATCCTGACTGGGGCCGTCGTCTTCATTTTCATTCAGGCCCAGAACATCTTCACCAAGCTCGACGCCAAGGTGCAGGTCTATCAGTACGCCCGCTTCGCTTTCGATCGGATCGAGCGGGACTTGGGCAACGTCACCAACTCCCGCGACATGGAGTTCTTCAACGACCAAGCCCCCCCTCAGGGGACGAAGGGTCGCCTCGACGTCGGCGAGGAGCTTCCGATTCGTGGAACGGCTAACAACGACGCTTCGAACACGGGCGACGATATCTACAACCACTCGTTCACGATTCGCCAGCCGGCGAAGTACACCGACACCGAGAACGGCATCGAGCGCCGCTGGGACTCGATCTACTTCAAGACGATCACTCGGATCGGCGGCCAGACTTCAGCGACTCTGATCGAGTACGCCATGGTGGACACGGACAAGCCGCGCCCGAAGCTCCAGCGCAAGCTGTGGCGAGTGACGGGCGTCGACGCCGCGAACCCCCTCGCGCCTCGCTTCGAGATCAACGGCCCCCAGGGCGGTCAGCCCCAGAAGCAGGACCTCTGCCTCTACACGATTGACTGCAAGCTCGAGGTGTTCGTCAAGAACTTCCGTCGCAGCGACGGAGGCGCCTTCTACTCCGCAGCGCAGCTCGTCAAGCCTCCCAGGGAGTGGGACCGCGATATCAACACCAACACCGAACCTTCGATCCCCCCCATGAAGAACGACTGGCGGGGCAAGCACGCGCAGGTTCAGTGCTACTACGACGCGAAACACGACGACGCTCGCATGCAGCCCGACCTCGGCGTGTTCGAGCCCGGTGAGAACGGCCTGTTCCACACCCAGGCCTCCTTTGGCTTCCCAATGCTCCGGGAGGGCGACTCGCTCTACCTCTGGGGTGGGTTCCGCGGCTTCAAGGGGCGCGCCTACACGATCAGGAAGTTCCTCATGAAAGACGGCAAGGGCGCCTTGGTCCCTTGGAATCCGCGCACGGGCGACATGACTCAGCTTCGGGTCCAGTTCGCCGAGCCGGTCGAGGGCCAGCGTCCGAACCAGCAAATGCTGGTGCGCTACGCCGCAGGTTTCGTGCCCGCTGCCCTCCGCGCGACGGTCGTGATCAAGGACTCCAAGAGCCTCGCGAATCGCTCGGTCTCTCGCGTGTTCAAGATCATGTCGAACTAGGTTTCGGCGGCATTCGACGCGAGCTCAGGCGCCCTCAGCTATGGCTGGGGGCGTTGTTGCTTTGGTTGAGGAGACCATCGATTCAGGCAAGGTGTCGCACGACTTCGGACGAGGGCCCACGAGCACTTGGCGCGCCCTGATTAAGGGCTCGCGATGCCTCATGGGGGGCTGTTACAACGGCTCAGCTCCGATCGGAGCGCCGGCCCCAAGAGGTCCCCATGACTCGTTCGACCCTCGTCTCTGTGTCTCTGCTCCTCCTCGCGGGGACGGTCGCGTCTGCTCAAGACGTTGCTTTCCAGCAATGGCGTCAGGGGAGCATGGCTCCTCAGCGGGCGGTCGAAGGCCGGGCCGCGATTCGGAGCGCCCAGGATCTGCGGGATCGAGGGCTGGAGCAGTTGATGCCGGTCGGTGGCAGCTTCGACTTCAGTAAGGAAATGCTCCTGGGCTTGGTCATGCCGCGCCAGAGCAGCGGCGGGATTTCGATCTCGGTCGAGTCGATCAAGCGCCAGATTTTGCCCGTCAGTGGCCCTGGCGGCGCCCTTGGAGGCCAGGCTCAGCTGGTCGTCACCGTTCGCGTCGCGAGGCCCGCGCTGGGGGCACCTGCGACCGCCGTGATCACGCGGCCCTTCGTCATGGTCAAGACGGCGGCGAGCACCCTCCCCGTCCGGTTCGTGACCGCGACCTCAACGCCGGGCGGCGGTGGACTCCTCCCGCCTGGGCAAATGCCCTTCCACGTCGTGCGTGACGGGGTGCAGGCGCCCTCTTCGGTAGCGACGGGCAACACCGTGATCCGAAGCGCGGCGGATCTGGCTGCCAGCCCGCTGCGGGCCCTGGTCCCCAACCCGAGCTCGATCCGCTGGAACGCGGAAATGCTCGCGATCCTGGTCATGGATCAGCAGAGCACCGGCGGCTACGGAATCGGCGTCCAGCGGGTCTCCCGCCGGATTACGCCGACCTCAGGGGGTCCCGGTGTACCCAGTGGCGGCTCGCTGCACTTTGAGATCGAGTTCGAACTGACTCGACCCGCTCCGGGCCAAGCCGTCACCATGGCGCTGACGCGCCCCTTCCAGGTCGTGCGCCTCTCGCGCTCTCCGCGCGTCGTGTTCACCAACGTCACCCAGCCCCACACTGGCCCGGTCGGACCGCTCTTGCCTCCCGGTCAGCTGCCTTTCCACGTCGTCCGAGACGGCGTGCAGGCGTCCATGGGGGTCCCCACCGGTGAGTTCGTCGTGCGCAGCGCTGCTGAGCTCACCTCAAGCGGCCTCAGCTCGCTGGTCCCAAACCCGGGCTCGATTCGATGGAGCCAAGAAATGCTGGCGATCCTGGTCCGTGAGCCTCAGAGCACGGGCGGCTATGGGATCGCGGTCGACAAGGTCTTTCAACGGATCACCCCCACGGGCGGCGGCCCGGGCGGCGGCCCGCTCGGAGGCGCTCGTCACCTCGAGATCCAGTTCTCCACGACGAACCCGGGGCCCAACGATCTCGTCACCAAGGCGCTGACGCGTCCCTTCCAGGTCGTGCGCCTCTCTGCCAGCCCGCGGGTCGTGTTCGAGCGGACGGCGCAGGGCACGGAGGTGACCGGCGTCGTGCAGGTCGAGCGGAGCTTCGGAATCACGCGTGTCTTCCTCGTGAGCGGCCAGCAGCGCCGCTACCTGACCCCCCGCAGCTTCGCCCTCAGCCTCGAGGCCCTCGCCGGCCAGACGGTGCGGATCGACGCCCACCGGACTCTGTCCTGGTTGGTCAGCGCGCGGGAGCTCCTCTCGCCCCGCCCCTTCCGTGGCGCAGGCGAAATCGGCGGCACCGCCGGCGCGCCAGTCTTGGTCCAGAGCACTGGGAACCTCCGAATCGAAGGGCGCCTCGCGCAGACCCTCAGCGAGCACGCTCGAGGCGTGCGCGTCGAGGGCGTTCGAGGATTTCGGTTTGGCAACGAGCGCCTGCTCGTGACGAGCTTCCAGGCCAAGACGAAGCACCCCACCTGGGTGACCCGCCGGGGGCGTCGCCTGAACCGTCTTCAGGCTGGTGAGACCGTGACCGTCACCAGCCGCTCGCGCTCGGGACGCTCGCTCGTCGTGACGCCCGCCCAAGGCGCGTCTGGCTACGTAACCAACTGGCGCCTGACCCTCGGCCAGACAGTCGGCGCCGCCGGCGCCTTGAAGGCCGCCGGCGGTCAGTAAGAGGGGGCTTCGCCGGCCTCCCTCCTGACTGTTAGTCGACTTGCTTGCAGGTGATCGCGGCGAGGCCTCCCAGCGGGGCTTCGGCAGCGTCGGTCCGGGCCGCTCGCATCAGGCTCCCGAGGAACGCGGCGCTGCTGGCGTCGGCCTCGTGGTCGAGGCAGGTCGCGTAGAGCGCGCTGGCCTTGCCCCCCGACCAAGCGCCCGCGAGGTCCTTAAGGTTCTTGATCGTGCGGTCGAAGGGCAGCTCTCCCGGGAGCACGAGGCGACCTCCCGGCTTGGGCCAGGCGTGACCCCCCTCCCCGAATTGCTGGAGGTTTCCGCCTCGCTCCCCACGAGGCATGAGGCCGAAGCCGACGCCCCAGCCGCGGAGGAAGAACGCGAGCTTGCCGTGCACGTCGTCTAGGTAGAGGACCAGGGCCCGAGCCGGGGTCTCCCCCAGGTCAGCGTTCGCGACGCCCTGGCGCCCCCCGTCCATGGCGCGGTCATGGTTTCCGGCGACTCTGTTCATGACCTCGAACGCCGCGTCCGCGAACACAGCTCCTCGCTTGGCGTTCTCCTCTGGACTGAGCCCTTCAAGCCACACCAAGACGTGCTTACTCTCGGGCAGGGCTCGTAGGTCTACAAACGCGTCCTTGTGCGCCACGAGCGCGACGTCGAAGCGCTTGGTCTCGAGGGACTTCGTCTCGGGCACCTCGACGGCGAGGTCACCCGTCAACTCGAGGTTGCTGCGCACGTTGACGGCCACGACCAGAAGATCGCCTGTGGGAGGCTCCGCGCGGTGCGAGGCGCGCTCTCGGTCAGCCCAGAAGCCGTCCTTGAGCGCTATGACCAACTCGGCGGGGCTCTTGCCTGGCCAGACCTTGCGCAGGGTCTGATAGGCGCTGCGCTGGCCGTAGGCCCAGCCGCGGCCGCCACCCACGAACCCGGCGCTCGTCACGACGACCGCGTCGTCGGCAGCCAACTCGAGGGTCCTTCCGTTGGCGAATGCGTCTTGCTTCCCGCGCAGGTCGAGCCGTTTGAGCAGACCTCCGTCTCGGGTGACGTCGATCTGGCGGGCCTCCTCAATGCTGCACAAGACCAGGCTCGATTTGCAGCCGGCGTTGAAGGTCACGACGCGACTTTTCTCGGCGTCGAACACCGCGACGAAGGCTTCGAGGAGCCCGGCGGCTCCGCTGGACTCGAGGGCTTTGAGGGCCGCCTTGGCGGCCAGGCCGGGGTCCGCGCGCTCACGCAGGCTCTGTTCGGTTGCTGCGGCCAACCCAGCCAGGACGCTCTCCTCGCAAGCGGGACGCCGATCGCGCGTCTCCTCTTCGACGACTCGGAGCAGGAACAGCCCGGCTCGGCGCTCGTCAAGGGGCAGCCAGCGCATGGCCTCGCGCGGGGCGCTGTGGATCGCCTGGCGGAGGATCGCGACTTGAAAGCGTCCGAACTCTCGTTCGGTCAAGGTCGCCTCGCGTGGCGGCAGGAAGGGCGAATCCTCCTTCGATCGCCGACTCGAAGTCGGCCCAGGGGAAGGGCTCGAGGTCGCCGGTTGGCCCTCGACCCGGATCGCGACGTCGCAATAGGAGCAATGGACCGAGGCGCCGCGATCGGGGATCGCGACGGCCGCGCCGCACTGTGGACACTGGTAGGCCACGAGCGAGAGCTCAGGCGGGGGCTTGCGGGTGGGGGGGCTTGCGGGCTCGGGTTCCGGCTCCGGCTTGGGTTCGGGTTCCGGCTGGGGTTCCGGGTTTGGCTTGGGTTCCGGTTCCGGCTTGGGTTCCGGTTCGGGCACGGGCGCGGGCACGGGCACGGGGTTGGGGCGCCATGCGAGCCAGGCCGCGCTGGCGGCGCCCAGTCCAAGCAAGAATCCAAGGGCAATCGAGGCTGGGTCCAGCACGGAGAGATCGTAGCCAAGTCAGCCGGCTGGGGCACCCACCTGACGCGCTGCCGCTGAGGTCTGGGTAGTGAGCGCTGTCACCCCTCGCATATGCGATCGTCATGCCGTGGATCAACACCGCTTCCAGATCGACCTCCGGGGCCTGATCGAGCTCCTCTCCGACCACCTCTACAGTGGGCCGCAGGTCTACATTCGGGAGCTGCTCCAGAACGGGGTCGACGCGATCACCGCCCGGCGAGCGAAGCAACCTGAGCACGTCGGCCGGATCGAACTGGAGGTCGTCGAAGTCAAGGGTGACCTCCCGACCCTGATCGTGAGCGACAACGGGGTCGGGCTGACTCCAGACGAGGTCCACCGCTTCTTGGCCACGATCGGCGAGAGCAGCAAACGCGGCGTGGTCCCCGAGCGCGGCGAGTTCATTGGTCAGTTCGGGATCGGGCTCTTGGCCGGGTTTATCGTCAGCCAAGAGCTCGTGATGGTCACCCGCTCGATCGAGCCCAACTCGCCAGCGCTCGAGTGGCGCGGTCGTCCCGAAGGGACGTATTCGCTGCGAGAGCTAGAGGGGCCAGTCGAGCCCGGGACGCGGGTTTACCTCAAGGCCAAGGAGGGGGCCGAGGAGTGGCTCGCCCCGGCGCGGGTCGAGGAGCTCGCTCGCCACTTCGGCGGTCTGCTCTCGGTGGACGTCGTGCTTCGCCTCCCGAGCGGCGAACGGCGGTTGAACCTCGATCCCCCCTGGCGCTCCCCTCCCGGGGATCCAACGGAGGAGCGCGAGGCGCTGATCGAACTCGGACGTGAGACCTTCGAGGTCGACTTCTTTGACGCGATCCCGCTTCGTGGGCGGGGCTTGGAGGGAGTGGCCTATGTGCTCCCTTATCGCCCGACGCTCGCGACCCAGGGCAGCCACCGGGTCTACCTCAAGGGCATGCTCCTCTCTGAGAGCGCCAAGAACCTCCTCCCGCCCTGGGCGTTCTTCGTCCGGTGCCTGATCGACGCCCGCCGCCTGCGTCCGACCGCCTCTCGCGAGCAGCTCTACGAGGACGAGGAGCTCGAGCTGACCCGGTCCGCGCTCGGGACCGCGCTTCGCGACTACCTCGTGGACCTGTCTCGGACCGATCCGATTCGCTGGGGGCGCTTCCTGAGGCTCCACTCGCTCTCGATTCGGGCCCTCGCCCTCCAAGACGACGAGCTGTTCGACTTGTTCGTAGAGAGGCTCCCTTACGAGACGAGCGCTGGGCGGCTGACGCTGGGCGAGGTCAGAGAGATGTTCGGCGCGGTCCGCTACGTGCCCGACCTCGAGTCCTTCCGCCAAGTCCAAGCCGTCGCGTCGGCCCAGGGCCTCTGTCTCGTCAACGCCGGCTACGTCTACGACGCCGAGATCCTGGCTCGCTACGCGCTCCGCCAAGGCGCAGAGATCGACGTCCAGGAGGTTGATCCTCAGGCCTTGACCCAGAGCCTGGAGTCGCCAACCGCCGAAGAGAGCCAGCGCTACGCTGGCTTCTTGGCGATCGCGGACGAGGTTCTCGGACCCCACGGCTGCTCAGCCGAGTTGAGGCGCTTCGCACCAGCGAGCCTGCCGACGATCTACGCCACCGACCGCGAGGCGCCCTTTCGGCGCGCCTTGGAGCGGACGCAGGAGGACCTGGAGGAGGGCCCTTGGGCGGGCGTCTTGGACTCTCTCGCCAAGGCGCGCACCGCGCCCCCGGCCCAGCTCTGCTTCAACCTCGACAACCCGTGCGTGGCGCGGCTGGGCGCCCAGTCCGATCCGAGCCTCCTCCTGCGCGCGATCGAGCTCCTCTATGTCCAGGCTCTCCTCCTCGGGCAGCACCCGCTGCGCCAGGAGGAGCTCGGCCTGCTAAACAGCGGGCTGTTGGGGCTCGTCGAGTGGGGCCTCGAGCAGGCCGAGGGGAGTCGCGAGTGAGCTGGTTGCTGTATGGGGCCTATGGCTACACGGGCAAGCTGATCCTTGAGCAAGTCCTGGCCGAGGGCGGCGAGCGCCCGATCCTGGCTGGGCGCCGCGAGGCGCCGACGCGGGAGCTCGCAGAGCGCCACGGCCTTGAGTGGCGTCAATTCACCCTCGGCGAGGACCGCGGTCGCGTCGAGCGCGGGCTCGACGGCGTCGAGGCGGTTCTCCACTGCGCGGGACCCTTCTCCGCGACGAGCAAACCCATGGTCGAGGCTTGCCTGGCTCGCCAGGTCCACTACTTGGACATTACGGGGGAGCTGGCGGTGATCGAAGACGTCCTCCAGGCCTCTCCTCGGGCCAAGGCGGCTGGCGTCGCGCTCTTGCCCGGCGTGGGCTTCGACGTCGTGCCCAGCGACTGCTTGGCCGCGACCCTGGCGGCCTCGCTCCCCGAGGCGGTCCGGCTCGAGCTGGCCTTTCGGAGCGACGGGGCGGCGAGCCGCGGCACGACCAAGAGCATGATCGAGAGCCTCCCCGAGGGCGGCTGCATTCGCAAGGACGGCAAGCTGACGACGGTTCGGCCGGGGCACCGCACGCGGGTCGTGCCCTTTCGTCGGGGCGCGCGGCGCTGCGTCGCGATCCCCTGGGGGGACGTCAGCAGCGCCTACTACAGCACCCAGATCCCAAACATCACTGTCTACATGGCCCAGCCCGAGGCGGTGATCGCCGGAATGCGGCTCATGAGCCTCGTCCGCCCGGTCCTGGGCTCCAAACTCGTCCAGCGAGGACTCAAGCGCGTGGCCGATCGGATCCAGGGGCCGGACAGCGCCACCCGCCAGGCGGGCCGGGTCGAGCTCTGGGGTCGGGTCGAGGACCGCTGGGGCGACGCGCGGGAGGCTCAGCTCGAGGTCCGAGAGGGCTACCGGTTCACTGTCGACGCGTCCCTCGCCTGCTTGGAGCGAGTCTTGGCTGGTGCCGTCGCGCCCGGGTCTTGGACCCCTAGCATGGCCTTTGGAGCTGACTTCGTCCTCGGGCTTCCCGAGACCGAACTCACCCCGCCCGCCCGCCCAGGGAGCACTTTATGAACAGCTTTCCCAAACGCCTCCTCAGCCTCGCGTCCGGGCGCTATTCCGGTGAGGGGGTCAATCACGACCAGGAGCCTTTCGTGGGCCTCCTCCAGCTGCGCTACTTGATCGGAGAGGCGGGCCTCGGGTTGACGTTCACAGCGACCGGCGTCGGCGGCGAGGTCTATCACGAGGAGGAGACGCTTCTTGCGCCTGGGCCCACGGGCGAGCTCGTCCTCGCGACCTTGAACAGCAATGACCCTTCTCTGCGGACCTATGAGCTTCGGCGTGAGGATTCAGAGGGCGAGAGCGAACACACCTATGTGTTCGGCACGGGGGACCCCTCGGCTGGGGACACGTTTCGCTGCGAGATCTCGCTCGACCTCCACGAGAACGGGGATCTCGGCTATCGCTATGCCTGGGGCGTGCCTGGCGGCGAGTTCGCTGAGCGGAGCAGTGTTCGAATGCGCAAGGAGCGCCACGAACGCTAACTAGATCCTCAGAGGACGTGCTCGACCCGGGGGGAGCCCTGCTACGCAGCTACCTGCTACGCAGCTACCTGCTACGCAGCTAGGAACCGTTCTCTTCCTAGTAGAGCGGAGCACGATTCTGAGCGAGGTCGCCGTCCTGGCGAAGGGGAGTCGTGAGACCACCTTCGTGGGCGACCTCTCAGAATCGTGGCCTCCGGTCTAGGCTTCGACGGCCTTGCGGGCGGGAACTTTGACCTTGTTGCGAACCGCGATCGGGCGCTCGCGGCGCGGGATCCGGTTGCGCCAGCGGCGCTTGGGCGGCTGAGCGTGCGGGTCTTGGTCGAGGGCCTCGCGCTCCATTTCGCGCAGCGACTCCATGATCTCGCGGGTGACCGCGCGCCAAGTCGGCAGCTCGTCGGGGGCGTCGCGCAGGTGCTCGAAACGCAGGGGAGCGCCGATTCGGACTTTCATGCGGATTCCGAGGCCAAGCATTCGGGTTCCGCCGACGTGATAGATCGGGATCACCGTCGCCTTGGTCTGGTGCTGGAGCCAGCCGATTCCAGGGCGCCCCCGGCGGCGGAGGCGGCCGTCCTTGGAGCGAGTCCCTTCGGGGTAGCAGGTCAGAATGATCCGCTTCTTCTTCTCGCTGAACAGGCGGACCGTATCGGACATGGCGAGTTGGTCGACGCCTTGTTCGCGGTCGACGGGGATCGCGCCGAGGGTCGCGGTCAGCGCCTTGAGGAGGGGAGTTGGGATGTTCTCTGGCGCCGCGAACACGGCGGTGTAGCTCCCGTGATCCGCGTAGCGCTTGCGGTGGCTGAGCGACCAGAGCGTCGCCAGGAACCCGTCCCAAGCCGAGGTGTGGTTGGGGGCAATGATGATCGACTCGCCCTCGACTTCGTCGAAGTGCTCGAGGCCCTCGACCGTGACTTGGTTGAGCCAACGGAAGACGACCCACACCAGCGGCAACATGAAGAAGCGCTGCATGAGGAACGTGAGGCCGAAACGGAGCCAGTCGGGCTTAAGGATGATCACAGAGGGGTCCTAGCCCTAGTTTAGCGCGCTTTTTGGCCAGAATCCCTCCTCAGGACAGGGCTGGTGCCTAGGAGGACGACCCGCACGAGCACGGACTCAACGGGGCAATTGGCCAGAGGGGCGCGGCCGGCCTTTCGCTGCTAAACTCGCCGACCCCAAGGGGATGAGGAGGAAGTGTGGCGAGCCCAGAGCGCGTCGAGTTGGGCTGTCCGAGTTGTGGCGCGAGCTTTCGGGCTCGCAGCATGGGCTCTAGCTACTACATAGCCGGCATTGACACCGATCTCCGCGAGAAGGGGAGCATTGAGGACGTCCGCCGCTACAGCCTCGCCTCCTGTCCCCACTGCACCTACAGCGACTACACCTGGGAGTTCCAGACAGGCGAGCGGTTCACGGACGCCGAGCAGAAGGCCCTCGCGAGCGCGCTTGGGACGAGCGAGGGAGCTCCGGCACGCAACCGCCCCTTTGGTGACTTCGAGCGCCTTCAGCTGGCTCGGACTTGCTTCGACGCCCGGGGCTTGGCTGCGAGCTCGCGGGCAGAGTTGGCCTTGCTTGGCTACTACGTGGCCCGTGACCTCGGTCGCCGCGATCTCGAGCCCGGACTCCGCGACGAGAGTCAGGCCCTGTTCACCGAGGCCCTGAGCGAAGAGCTCCCCGGGCCGCTCCTCCAGCGCTATGCCTATCTGGGCGGCGAGTTGGCGCGGCGCGGCGGTCGCCGCGACGAGGCCCTCGCGCTCCTCGACCAAGCGCTTCAAGTCGAGGCCGGCGATCCCGAGTGGGACCCCGAAGGTCGCGCCTGGGACATTGAGCGCCTCGCCCGCCGAATGCACGCGTCCGTGCTCCACGCTGACGCGGAGCCCGCCGATCTCCTCGCGCTAATTCGAGAGGGGCAGCCCGAGGTCGCTCACGAAGCCTGTCGAATCCTCTCCGGTCGTCGCGACAAGGCGTCGCTGGAGCCTCTCCAAGCTGCCTGGAGTGAGGCTCCAAGCGAGACTCGGACGGGCATGCTGCGCGAGTTGGTCGTCGAGCCGCACAGCGCCTTCGAGCCCGTCTTCCGCGAGGCGATTCAGAGCGCGGTCCCAGACGACGTTCGCCTCGCAGCGCGCGGCCTGGCCCAGCTTCGCCAAGGCCGGGACGCTGTCCTCGAGGCCCTCCGCCGCGGCGTGCTCTCGACCGAGGCCGCCTTGACCGACGCCCTCCGCCACCTCAACGGCGACGACACCCTGGCCCAGGTCCAAGAGATCCTCACCTCGTGGGAGGCTCAGGCGCCCGAAGCGGCCGACGAGTGGTACTTCGGGAGCGACCCCGCTCCTCTCCGGAGCTTCCTCTATACCTCGGGGACCGCCGACGGACGCGAGCTCCTCGTGCGCGATCTATGTGCCCTCGACGAGAACGATCTCTGGGACAAGGTCCCCTCGGGCGGCCCCGTCAGCGCTGCGCTTGCCGTCGGCGACGAGCTCGTCTCGGACTTAATCGCGCTCTTGGGGCACGAGAACGCGGCCACCCGTCGCTGGTCCTGCTACCTCTTGGCCGAGCTCCGCCACCGCGGAGCGATCGCCGAGATTGAGCCTCTCGTCGAGGATCCAGACGCCGTCGTTCGCCTCCAGGCTGCGACCGCCCTCGCCCGGCTCGGGGACTCGGCCCACGAGGCGGTCGTCCTGAGCGGGCTCCGCGAGCTCGACGAGGGAGACTTGCCCTTCGCGCTTCACTTCCTCGTGCCTTTCCAAAGCGACGCGATCAAGGCCTTCCTGTTCGAGCTCCTCGACTCGGACCAATGCGCGCGGAGCGAACTCCTGCCGCTGATCGGGCGCCAGGTGCCCGACGACCGAACCGACGACACGCTCAACACCTCACTCCTCGAGCTGAGCGACGACACCCGCGCCGGCGCCGTGACGGGGCTCTCCTTTCGGAACCAAGAGCAGATCGTCGAGCGCCTCCGCCTCCTCTACGACCACGAGGACTCCGACGAGGTGCTGCGGCGCCTCGTCCACGGGCTCGGACGCCTGGCTCGCAACGGGCACCGTCGCGACGAGACGACTGTGTTTCTCCGCGAGCGCCTCGAGAGCGCGACGCCGCGGCTCCGGTTCCCGATCGCCCACACGCTCCTGACTTTGGACGATCCGACTGGAATCGACGTCGTCCGCGAGCGGGCGGCTTTGTTCCACGAGTCGCCCGATCGTTACGACCTCGTGGCCCCGGCCCTCAAGGCACTCGCCGAGTACGAGCGACGACGGGCTTGAGTAGCCTCCTGCCGACGATCGCCCTCCGCTCCTTGAACGGAGCGTGGGAGGGGTTGAAGGGAGCGTGGGCGGGGTGATCCGCGACCTTCTGCTCTTCCTGCGCGCCCCGCTCGCCGCGAGCGCGATCGCGAACCTCCTCGTGGGGATCGCTCTGGCCCGGCCTGCCGAGGCGATTTCGCCAGCCGCCTGGGCCGGCGTCGCGGTCTTAGCGCTCGCGACTCTCTGCCTCTACTGGGCCGGAATGGGGCTGAACGACTTGTTCGACCTCGAGCGGGATCGTGAGCTCTTCCCGAACAAGCCGCTCCCCTCAGGACGGCTCCCTCACGGGCTGGCCAAAGGCGTCGCTTGGGGACTCCTGCTGACCGGCGTCGGCTGTGGCGGCCTGGGGGCTTGGCTCGCGACGGGATCGCCGCTGCGTGGGCTCTTTGGCGCCTCGGCCGTCGCGATCTGTATCCTGGCCTACGACGCCTGGCTCAAGCGCTGGAAGATCCCGGGCGCGATCGCAATGGGCGCCTGCCGCTTTAGCAACGCGCTCTTTGGAGCCTATGCGCTTGGCTGGTGGTCGCCGACGACGGGGTGGGCAGAGGCACTCCCCCTCTACGCCCTGATCCTGGGCGGCTACGTGATGGCCCTGACTTTCCTCTCGACCTACGAGGAGGAGTCCGCTGGACCGCTCGCCATGACGGGCGGGTTCCTGGTGACCGCCGCCGCGCCGGGGGTCCTCCTGGCGCTCTGCTTGATCAATGACGAGTGGCGGCCCTACGGCCTCGTGGGTGGGGTTCCCCTGTTCGGGGTTGTGTTGGCCCAGTGGATCATGGCGATCATGGAGGGAACCCGCGCTCGCGGGCAGAGCATGACTCGCGCCTTCCTCCAGGCGCTTTGGCTGCTCGACCTTGGCGTCGTGGCCGGCCGGCTCGAGACTGGCTGGATTCCGCTCCTCGTTGGCGGTGTGCTCTTGTTCCTGGTCGGCAAGCTGGGCGCCAAGATCCTGTTCCGACCTCCGCCCGACCCCACCACGCCTGCGCCGGGCGATGCCCCGCTCGTCTCGGACTCTTCACTCGAGGGGATCCCGGAGTTGGCCGCTGACGGCGACCCCGCCCCAGTCGAGCCTGACGCTAGCTCAGCGCCAGCCGCCCCGGCTCCGAGCGAAGTCGTGGTTCGCCCCGTCCCGGAGTCTTTCGAGACGAAGCTGCCCTCGTCTGCCACCATGGATCTGCCCACGCCGAGCGACTCGGAAGAATCTACGGGCGGCGGCGCGGGAGCCCCGGAATGAGCGAGCAGGCGTCAGTCGACGACGAGCAAGCAGAGCAAGAGGTCTTGCTGCCCGCTCGGCTGATGCCCTTCGCTCCCCCCGATCCTGAGGCAGAGGCCGCCACGGCGGCGCGGCTCCGCGGCATGAGCAACAACCAGCTCCGCCAGCGACGTGACAAGATCGACCGTCGCCTTTATGAGCTCGGCCTCGCCATGGGGAGCCCAGCCCTCGCGATCCCCAGCGTGCGCGGGACGGGGCTGATCGACCTCGACCGGATCCTGCGCAAGCTGGGTCGCCTCCTCGAGGCCCGCGAGCAGGCCGAACTTGAGCGCGACGTGAGCCGAGCGGAGGGAGGGATCCTGGGTCGGATCGACCTCGGCTGGGTCTCGAATCTGTTCCGGAGTCGGGAGATTCGAACTCGTCGCCAGCTCTTGACGTCAGAGCTCGGGCTCGCGCTTTGCGCCTCCGATCCGCGCGTCTTGAGCGAATACGCGCCCCACGTCAAGCTGCTCCTCGACGGCCACGTCACCGAGGCGCGTCGAGTCGACGAGCTCTTCGTCGAAATGCGCTTGGTCGACGAAGAGCTCCAGCAACGGATTCGCGACGGCGTGGACACCGACCCCGAGAAGGAGATCGACTTGTTCCTGACTCGAGCCCTCGACTCGGTCGACGACGTCTCTATGCGCGTGGGAGGGAAGGTCGCGGAGTTCGGGCTCAAGGCCGCTCAGGAGGCCGCGAGCGGTGGCGGCCAGGCCGCCTGGGCGTTGGCCAAGGGGGCTGCTCAGGGAGCGATCACGCTCGGGGGGCGGCTCGGGCGGAAGCGTGGGGGAGCGGAGTCTCCCGAGGTGGAGCCTCTCGATCTGCCCCCGGCGCTGGAGGGGCCCGGGAGTGAGCGAGAGGCCGCGAGCGGGATTCCGGCCTTGATTCGCGAGTTGGCTCGCCTTCACGCGGACGGGATCCTGACCGACGAGGAGTTCCGGGCCAAGAAGGCCGAGCTCCTCAAGCGGCTCTGACCGCTGTGAGCTCGACGAGTCCTGAGGGAGGCCTGGCAGCCGATTTCGCGCCCTCCGCGAAGCCGACCTAACGCGACCCGACTAACCGCAGCCCACCCCTCGCGCCCCGTGTCTCCCGCCCCGGGCGAACGCGCAAGCAACGAAACCGCCTTCGGACAAGCTCGCCCTGCTGTAGCGCATCGCTTAATCGCGCGACCCGAACTCGCCAAACGCCGACTCATGCGATCCGAACTCGCGAGCGAACTGCCGCCTCCGCTGGACCTTGCACGCGAGCCGGTGAGGGGATGCCCGTAGGTTCGAGCCTCCCCTGTCCAATAA
>JAESQQ010000543.1 GCA_016765095.1 Planctomycetota bacterium
CGCGATAGGAGGGGAGGAGCGAAGCGACAGGGAGGGGCGCAGCCCCTCTCAGAAAACAGCGGACTCAAACGGGGGGGACCCGGGGGGGTGTCCCCCTTTAAGGGGCGAAGCCGCGATAGGAGGGGAGGAGCGAAGCGACGGGGAGGGGCGCAGCCCCTCTCAGAAAACAGCGCTCCGTTGACTCGCGGGACCCTCCTGACTACGATTCGCCCATGCCAGCAGCCGCGCGAATGGGCGACATGATGAAGCAGGACGCGCCGCACTGTCACGCGCCCATTCACCCTCCTGCCCCGGTCCCGACCCCGGTTCCTCACCCCGGTCTCCCTTTGGCCATCCTTTCAGGGACCGCCCCCACGGTCCTCATAAACAACATGCCAGCGGCGACTATGGGCAGCGGCTCGGGACCCTGCACCCTGCCTGGATGCGTGCCAGGGGGACCCGGCCTGGTCGCCATTGGCTCGGCCACGGTCATGATCGGCAACAAGCCGGCCGCTCGCTCAAACGACATGACCGCACACTCCTCCTGCGTCGCTCCGATCCCAAGCCCCGTGGGCAAGATCATGCCCCCCTGCTCCCCGACCGTCATGATCGGCGGCTGAGCGCCGTTGAAACTGGGCCACTTCCAAGCTCTCCGCCCAGTGTGCCCGCGCTGCCGAGTGGACGGCACCGACGAGGTCTTGGTCCTGGCTGAGGTCACGCGAGGCGGGCCCGAAGACGTGCTCGAGGGGATCCTGCACTGCCCTGCGGCCCGTTGTCGCCAGGAGTATCCGATCTTGGACGGGATTCCGCTCATCGTCCCGCGGGTCCGGGCCTACGTCCAGGACAACCTCCCTCACCTTCTGTCCCGCTCGGACATTACGCCGCTCCTGGAGGGGTTGATCGGCGACTGCTGCGGCCCGGGGTCCGCGCTGGACGCCACGCGCCAGTATCTGAGCAGCTACGGCGTAGGTCACTACGACGACTTGGATCCAGAGACGCCGTCCAGCGGGGCTGGCTCCGTGCTCGACCTCCTCGAGCGCGGGCTGGAGCTGGCCGAGCCGCTCTTGCCAGGCCCGACCCTCGACGTCGGCTGCGCTGTAGGCCGCCCGGCGTTCGAGCTGGCAGCGCGCCAGCAAGGGCTCGTGCTCGGGGTGGACCTCAACTTCGCGATGCTGCGGGTCGCTTCACGCGCGCTCCGGGAAGGCATAGCCTCCTATCCGCGGCGCCGGGTCGGCCTGGTCTACGACCGGCGTGAGGTCCCGATCGACCGTCCGGGCGCCAAGCGCCTCGACTTCTGGGCCTGCGACGCCCTGGCGCTCCCCTTCGCAGACGACACCTTCGCCCTGACCACGAGCCTCAACGTCCTCGACTGCGTCGCCGACCCGCGCCAGCATCTCTCCACGCTGGGCCGAGTTCTCAAGCCGGGTGGGAAGGTGATCCTGTCCAGTCCCTACGACTGGTCCCCTGGCGCGACCCCCGTCGAGTCCTGGCTGGGCGGCCACTCCCAGCGCGGCGGAGAGGGGGGCTCGAGCGAGGCGCTGCTCCGGGCGCTCCTCAGCCCCGGCGCCCACGAGGCGAGTATTCCAACGCTCCGCCTGTTCGCGGAGGCCGAGGCGCTCCCCTGGACCGTGCGGATCCACGACCGCTACTCCGCGAGCTACAGCGTCCACCTCGTGGTCGCGGAAGCCCTCCAAGATCCCGACGGCCCTCAGAGCGGCTAGCCCACATTCGTCAGTGCGGATTGCTGATCTAGGTCTGATCGCCAGTTGCGGCCAAGGGCTGGTGGGTCAGAACCCGTTTGGCCCCGGCCGGCCTAACTTGTCTGGCGCGAGCCTCGCGCTCGAACCCCGAGCCCTCCCGAGCTCGTAGGCGGCCCAGTTGAGAGCGCCTGCTATCCTTGGGCGTGCACGACTCCCACCACCCGATGCCAGCCAGCAGCCCTGTCGGCGGCCCTGTCGGCGGCCCTATCGGCGCCCCAGCCGATAGCCCAGTCAGTAGCCCGATTGGCGGCCCTGTCGGCGGCCCAGATGGTGATTCGGACCCGGTCATGCAGGCGACCCTGGCCAGGGCCTCCTCAAGGACGTCAGAGCCAGAGCTGACCCCGAAGCGAATCGTGCTCCTCCTCCTCGGCCAGCTTCTCCCCCCCTTGCTCCTGCTCTCTCTGATCACGACCCCTCTCGACTCCCGCACGACCCTCGGCTCCCTGGGCTGGCTCGGAGCCAAGTTCTGCTTGGTGGTGTGCGTTGGAAGCTTGATCGTCCGCGCGCTCATGATCGGCTTCGGTGCCCCCTCCAAGCGCGGGGCGCGAGTCCTTCGACTTCTTCGTCCTGTCTCGGTGATCGCGATCGTGCTCGCCGTCCAGACCAGCGTCGAGCGCTCCCTCCAGTTCGCCAAACGCGAAGCCGCCCTCATAGCGACCGCGATCCAGGCCGAGGCGCGTCGCGAGGACAACTGCCCCTCGACACTCGCTGGTTGGACCGCCAGCCAAGGCATGAAGAGCCAGATCTCGCGGAAGGAGATCGGCGAGACTGTGATCTACAAGCTCCGCTACCAGGCGACCGCAGAGCGAGGTCGCTTCGTGCTCACCTTCCGCCCTCGCGCCCCCGACGTGATCACCTTCACGGGAGGCCCCAGGGAGGATCTCGTGGTTCGGATCCAGATCCCCGGTCTGGGGACGACTCAACGACTCGACATCGAAGACCTCTTGCGTCGCTAGCCAAGCTGAGGTGCCCGCGCCAGCTCCTACGCGTCCAAACCAACGAGGCGCCCGCCAAGTCGCCCGTGGTCCTGACTGGCGCGCCGAGCACGGGGAAGAGTGCGGGGACACCCGTGGGATTGCGGGACCAGTGCCCGCTGGTCACGCGGCGATCCGCGCCACGTCCAGCGACATAGCCTGAACTAGCGCTGGCCTGGCTCAAAGGCAGGGCAGTCCTGGGGGCCATAGCACTCCGCGCTGAGGGTCCTCTCGCCGTGCTCGTCCACCGGCATCAGGCAACCGTGGATGCACTCGGCACAGGGTCCGCTGTCGAGAGCGGTCGGGGCCAGGGACCGGTGACCCTGGGCTCGGTAGGCCGGCAACTCGCGGGGGAGCCCTCGGTAAGGCGGCGAGGGACCCGAGGGCACTGGCACTGCGTCTCCTGCCTCCTGGGAGAGCTTGCTCGCCTTGTAGAGGTCGATCCCCTCGCCGGGAGGCGCCGGCGCTCCAGCTCCGCTGGCGAGGCTGCCCGCTTGAAACTCATGCTTGGCCTGGGCAGCCTTCCCGATCCCCACGCTGAACTCACGGGCAGCACCCGCGACTTTCCCGCGCAGATAGAGCGTGTAGCCCTTGTAGCCGTGCTGCTCCTCACCCCCCAAGATCGTCATTGTGATCCTGGGCTGAACCGCGAGGACCTCGCCCTCCCACTGGACCTTTCCCGCCCCAGGCTTGGCCTTCTTCGCCTTCTTGGCAGCCTCCGGCCTCGAGGCCGGAGACTGGGCCGGCTCACCCCAAGCAGAGGGATCGAACCCACCCTCGGAGTTCGAAGGGGATCGCGACGCCTTCTTGGCTCGCTTTCGATCCGGAAGCGCGAGCAAGACCTCGATCAACTCTGACGCCTCCTCGCGCCCGAGGAACTCCAGCTTCGCCGCGCTCCTCAGGCCAGTTGTGGTCCGAACGTGAAGGAGGAATTCCTCCTCGCTGAGACCCTTCTTGCGCCAGAGACTCCGCACGAACTTGACCTGCTTCTCGCTCGCGTAATCGAGGTTCCGCTCCGTCCGTGGCTCGGCACGAACCTCGGATTCCGCCTCGCTCTCAAGATCCAAAAGCCCCACCCACAGCAGGACCGCCTCCTCGGGAAAGCTCCTCAGCCCCGTCGTCTCGTCGCGCCACCGCTTGAGGCGCTTCTCGAGCGTCTCGTTCTGGAGACTCGCCCGCCAAGGGCTCAAGGCCGGGAAAGTCGTTCCTGGCGTCGCCTTGCGACTCATGCTGGTCCCGAGGCCGATCGTGACTTCTCCCTCGAGACGTGACACAAATGCCAAGGGCACCAGGGGCTGACTGAGCTGCTCGAAGTCGTCTATCTCCTCCCAGTTCGCGCGACCTCCCTCGTAGAGCCTCCCCAGCTTCCGGGTCCCGTAGCCGACGTCCTCAAAGCCCTGAGCTAGGGGCTTGAGCGCCGCCCGGATCGGCGGAAGGAGCGTCCTCGACTCAAGCGCTGGAACCTCAACGCCCCAGTCTCGCGTCTCCTCAACCAGCCGCTCGCGAAACCTGAGCACCCAGGCGCCCAGCTCCTCGCCAAACTCCTCGGCCGCGATCACTCGCTCGTGACGCACACGCACCAACTCACGAAGCCAAGCCTGGTAGGCCTCGGGCCCGTCGCCGGCCTGGCGCTCGAGCTCTCCTAGATCTGCGTCTCCCACGGCTTCCCCGATCGACTCAAGGCTTCCCGCGCAAGCGCGCGAAGTCCTCCTTGCAACGACGACACCCCGGCAGCTGGAGATAGCCCGTGCGCATTCGCGAGGGGACCCCCTCCAGGACTCTCCGAATCGCGCTCATGGCCTCCACGAAGCTCCGGAGCGCGCTCTCGGGTTGGTCCAGTCGTTCGAGGACACGTCCACGAGTCGTCGCGATCCGCCAGGACTGACCGCCGTTGCGAGCCCGCTCCGCCTGCCCCGCCGCTCGTTCGAGGACGCCGAGGTGGCGACCCGAGATCTCGACCGTGGAGCCGCTGAGGTCGACCTCGACTCGGAGGCGACTCAGCTCGGGGACGGCGCTCTCGGGCACCCCGTCCTCGACGAGCTGCTCCAGCAAGCCGCGAGCGAGCTCGGTCGCGCCCCGATCGAGGAGCAGCTCAAGGACTGAGAACCGAGTCCGGACCACGCCGCGCGGATCGTTCTGCTTGCGGAACAGAGCTTGAGCCTCGTTGAGGAGCTGCTCCGCGGCGTCAGAGTCACGCTCCAAGCGACGAATCCGACCGAGCGTCTCGAGCGCAGCCGCCCGCTCGCGCGGGAGGTCGCCGTGCAGAGACGCGATTCGCAGCGCCTCGGTAGCCTGGCCTGACGACCCCGCACCGTCGCCAAGGTCGGCCAGCAAGCGCCCACTTGCGTTTAGGGCTCGGGCTGCTTCAGCCCGAAGATCGAGTTCCTCCGCGAGGAGCCGAGCGCGCGAGAGGAGCGTCAGCGCCTCCTTGTATTCCCCGATCGATCCATGGAGTCGCCCCAGCTCGATCCGCGCCCGCACGACCTCGGCCCGGTTGCCCGTCTTCTCGTGAATGCTGAGCGCCCGCC
>JAESQQ010000050.1 GCA_016765095.1 Planctomycetota bacterium
CCGCGGCCCGCTTGGGTGCTGGGGCGGCGGTCGAGCTGGTCGACGCGGAGCGGGGAACGCGCAGCGCTCGATTGCTGGGGGCAGCGGGCCTCGCGGCGGCCGCGGGGGCTCGTTCGAAGCGCCTGGCTGAACTCAGAACCAAGCTCGAGGGGCAGGGAGTGGGGTGCTTGAGCCTGCCGACCGGGGATCCTTTCGAGCGCTTGGCCGAGGTGCTGCTTCGTTCGCGGGCCTGAGGGCGGTCGGACAGCTTCGAGGGCCCCGCAATGGCGGGTCCGTGGTATCACCGGGCCCCGAGGAGGAGCCCATGTTCCAAGCCGCACGCCGATTCACCCTGATTCCCGCTTTGCTCTTGTGCTTGGGGGCGTTCGCCGCACCGGCCGAAGCCCAACCGCGGCCTCCGCGGCCTCAGCCCGAGGCGCCCGAGGCCGAATACGACCGCTTGTTCATGGTCGGGCTCCAGGCCTTGACTGCTCGGAACCTCAAGGTCGGTGAGCGGGTCTTCAAGCGCTGTATCAAGCTCTTCCCGGATCGAGCAGTCAGCTACTACAACCTGGCTTGCGCCTACGCGCTCCAAGGGAAAACGAGCGAGGCCGTCGCGCAGATTCGAATCAGCTTTGAGAAGGGATTCCAGGACGTCTCGCACCTCGAGCGCGACATGGACCTCGAGAAGATTCGCCGCGCGCCGGCCTTTCGCAAGGCGATGAGCGACTTCAAGGAGCAGATCCTGCAGGAGTTCGACCGGCCGCTGACCTACCTTCCCGACAAGGGGAAGAAGGCGCCGATCTTGGTCGTGATCCACGATCAAGGGGGCAAGCCGACGAGCGACCTGATGGAGCTCCAGGAGGCCTTCCCGAGCTTCGCGATCGTAATGCCGCTCGGCAAGCTTGATCAGGCACGCAACGTTCACGTCTGGGACGGTCGCGCGGAGTTCGTGATCACTCACGGCCTGCGCCGCTTCCTCCGCGAGGAGGCCAAGAGAGTCGACGCGAATCGCCTGTTCGTGATCGGCGAGGGGGCTGCGGGTCGGATCGCGCTTCAAGTCTCGGCCCAGAATCCCGAACTCGTGACCGGCGGGGTGTTGGTCGCAGGCCCCGGTCTGGAAGTGGCCGCGAGCGACACCGACCTCTCGGGTCTGAGGGCCTACTTGGTCGTCAACGAGCAGGATCGCCGCGAGGTGATCGGCGGGATCCTGGCGCGGAACGCCTTGGCCGAGGCCGATTGCCCGACCGTCCTCGAGCGCTACCGTCTCCCCAAGCCCTTCACCAAGGACCGGGCGGTGATGCTGCGCGGCCTCTCGTGGCTGCAGGGGAACCAGACGAGCCTCCCCGGCTCCAAGGGCTCCCGCGAGTTCTAGCGGGACGCCTCGTTGCGGGAATCGCGTCGTGTCGCGGAGTGACGCTATGAGTGATCCCGAGCTTGACTACGAGGAGGATCCTGGGGACCTCCCCGACGTGTTCGAGGCGCCCGATCGGGGCCTCCCGCTTGCGCCGCCCCCGGCGGCAGAAGGGGAACCCTTGCCGGTCGAGGGCTGCATTCGGTGCGGGAACTCCTGCCGCTCGATCTACCTCTGGCAAGGCGACCTGGGCGAGTTCAAGGAGCGCGACACCAAGAAGTGGGTCGACTACCACGAAGTCGAGACGTTCACGAAGGACATGCCGGACGGGAAGACCTTCTGGGGGATCAAGCTCGACAAGCCCTGCAAGCACCTGATCGAGACCGGGCCGAGCGAGTTCGGCTGCGCGATCTACGACCGGCGACCTTACGTCTGCCGGATCTACAAGGGGATCAACCCCGACGGGCCGCAGCCGGGGTGTGGGTTCAATCGGGAGGTACCGTGAAGTTCAAGGACCGACCAGTCGAGCCGGCACGCGAGGTCCCAGAGCGCGACGACGTTCACGTCGCCTCGAACCGCTGCCCGTTCTGCCATGAAGACGTCACGCCCGACGAGAGCGTGGCCTGTCAGGGGTGCTTGGCGCGGCACCACCGCGAGTGCTGGACGGAGTCGGGCGCGGCGTGCTCCTCGTGTGGGTCTGAGGTCTGCCTCGAGCCGGCCCAGAGGTCGGCGTCGGCTGCTGAGGTGGAGTCGACCAAGGACAGACCGATCTGGGTGCGCGGCTTGGGTTTCCTGGGCCTCTTTGCTTCGGTAGCAGTCGCCTTTAGGGTCCCGACCGACTCGCTCGCTCAGGTGGTGGTGGTGGTCTGCCTGGGGTTCGCGGGCTTGGCGTGGACGCAGTCACCGATTGGGACGACGCGTGCTTGGCTGAAGTTTCGCTCCAGAGGTGAGGAAGGCGAATGATCGCAAGGCTGGAGCGGTCCACAGATCGAGCCGGTGATCGAGGCTACCTAGGGAACAAGTCGTCGTCGCCCTCTTGGCCGAGCAGCTGCCACCACAGGCCACCTCGAATCACCGCTCCATTCTCCGGCAGTCGACAGGGTCCGTAGGCCTGCGCCGTCGCTTCTTGGGAGCATGAAGGGGCTCGTCGGGCTGGGCACCGACGTAGGCTGCTACGGCGACAGCCTGCCCCAGGCTCTCCGCGCCTCAGTGATACAGAGCAGCGCATTGCCCGCGCTCGGGTCGGCCAGCCACTCTCGCGCCACGATTCGGCAACGGCGGAGGGGTTCCAAGTCTTCGTCGAGCCTGGTCGCTCCGTTCCTGCGAGCCACGCGGGTCCACCAGTTCAGGAGAACCCCTCCCGCAGCAAGCATGATCCGGAGTCCGTCTTCCCGGTGGACCAGGCCTAGCGAGGCTTGTCGAGCCGGGTGCGGAGATACGAGGCGTCCTGTGCCCTCCGCAGTTAGGCTGGACGGGTGCCCCCTCGCCATGTCGTCCTAATCCGACCCCCTGTGGTCGCTGCCCCCAACTCCTATAGCTCTCCCGTGACGCCACCGCTCGCGCTGGCCTATCTGGCGGGATCCCTCCGTGCGGCGGGTCTCCGGGTGACGGCCGTCGACGGGCTGGGCGAAGCGATCGACGACGTTTGGCCTCATCACGAGCCCGAGTGTCGAGTGCGCGGACTGACGATCCCCGAGATCGTGGCTCGGATTCCGGCCGACCCCGATCTGATCGGACTCTCGTGCATGTTCAGCCAGGCCTGGCTCTTTGTGCGCCAACTCGTCGAGGCCGTCGCGGTGCGTTTCCCAAACGTCCCGCTCGTGATTGGTGGCGAGCACGCGACCGCAGTCCCTGAGTTGATCTTGAACACCTGCCCAGGGGTTGGTGCCTGCGCGCTCGGCGAGGGCGAGGGCACGATCGTCGACCTCGCGCATCACTTCCCTCAAGAGCCCGAGCGGGTCGCTGGAATCGTCTACCGAAACAGCGAGGGGACCCCCGTCCGATCCCAGGGGCGCGCGCGGATTCAGGACGTGTCGGGGATCGCTCGTCCGGCGTGGGACTTGCTCCCGCTCGAGAATTACCTCAGCCGGCCCTTCGCGTCCGGCACCAACGCTGGGCGGACGATGCCGATCCTGGCGACCCGCGGTTGCCCCTACAAGTGCTCGTTCTGCTCGAGCCCGCAAATGTGGACTCAGCGCTACTACCCGCGCCCGCCGATTGAAGTCGTTGAGGAGATCGAGGACTACGTTCGCGAATACCAAGTCGACTGCGTCGAGTTCTACGACTTGACCGCGATCGTGAAGAAGGAGTGGGTGATCGAGTTCGGAACGCTCCTCAAGGAGCGAGGCCTGAACATCTCGTGGTCCCTTCCCTCGGGGACCCGCTCCGAGGCGCTCGACGGTGAGGTGACCAAGCTCCTCGCCGAGACCGGCTGCCGCTACCTGGTCTACGCGGCGGAGTCGGGCTCTCCGCGTGTCCTCAAGGCGATCCACAAGAAGGTCAAGTTGCCTCGGATGGTGGAGTCGATTCGCGAAGCGAGGCGCAACGGGCTGCGTCTTCGCTGCAACCTCATGATCGGCTTGCCGAAGGAGGAGCGGAGCGACGCCTGGCAGACGATGCGCTTTCAGGCTCGCTTGGCGCTGCTGGGTGTCGACGACGTTCCGCTCTACATGTTCTCTCCCTATCCCGGCAGCGAGCTCTTCGAAGACCTGCGGAAGAAGGGTGTGATCGGGGAACTCAACGACGACTACTTCCGCAGCCTCCTCTGCCAAATGGACTTGACCACCAGCAGCAGCTACTGCGAGAGCATGTCGCCGACGGAGTTGGCCATGTATCGGGTGATCGGAATGTCGACGTTCTACGGGCTCAGCTACGCCACTCGCCCTTGGCGCGCCCTGCGGACTCTGCGGAACCTGTTCGTCACCGGGCGCAGCGACACGGTCTTCGAGCAGCGAATCGCCGAGGGGCTTCGCCGTCGGAAGCGGAGCCTTAGCGCGCGGATCGGATTCGCGACCTACGAGCCCTCCGCTGTTGCCGAGCCCGCCCCGGTTGCCGGGTAGCTGAATTGACAGATTCGATTCGATAGGCTCTGCCCCAACGATTGAGGGAGGACTCTATGAAGTCTGTGAAACGTCGCGTGGTCCCGTTTGTCTTGCTAGTTGGTGTCGCTCTGGCCGGAGCCTTCGGGGTGGGCGTGAGCCAGGCCCAGGAAAAGCGGAAGAGCATTGTTGGCACCTGGAAGATCAAGGGCTGGAACGCCGGGCGAGAAAAAGTCGGCAAGCCCAACTATGTCGGAACGGTCGAGGTCGAGAAGAAGAACGCCAAGGGCTGCTACAAGCTGACCTGGAGGATCGGCAAGAGCGTGCAGTCTGGGGTCGCGGTCTACGACCGCAAGAGCGGCGTGCTCGGTGCGGCCTACGTTCTCAATGGCAAGCCAGGCGTCGTCCTCTACCGACCGGATGACACGGGCGACAAGCTCGAAGGCCTCTGGACCCTCAAGGGCGCGCTGGATCGGCCCCCCGGGTTCGAGCAGTGGCGTCGATAGCGCCTGCGGTTCACTGGACGGCCTGCCTTTGACTCAGCGCAGCGCAACGCCTGTGTTTGGGTCGACTCGGATCCCGAGGGCTTCGGTCTCCTTCACGTAGAAGGCGAAGCAATACATCATCTCTTCGTTGGTCTGGAGGCCGTAGCGGACGGTCTTGCTCGGGTCGGGGTTGAAGGGGTTGAACTTCGAATTGTCGAAGTGAGCCACACAATCGATTCGGGTCCCCTTCGGGAACCGTTTGGGGGTCTTAAAGGCGTAGGCGGTCTGCCAGTCGAAGCTGTAGTTGGGGACCCGGAGCAGAGTCTCCGCGCGCCCGTCGGGGTAGGTGGCTCGGAACGTGACGTCCTTGCCCCGGACGTGCATGTGCGCGAACAGGCCGCCTGAGATCACGGTCTCGGCGAAGGTGTAGCTCGCCGTGACCCGGTGGTGGGGGGCGCCTGGAGGAATCGCGAACGTGCGGTTCTCAATGGTCGCGGCCCGGAATCGCTTCTGGACCGGCGCCTTGGGGAAAACGAGACCGATCGAGATCCGGTCTTCGACGGCGGTTCCGTTGGGTTGGTAGTGGATCTGGAGCCCGAGCAGCGCGCCTTTGGGGATCAGCGTCGCGACCCCTGGACCGAGGTCGAGCGGGCTGCCGCCAGGGACCTTGCCAGCGACGATCTGGGAGCTGTCGAAGGCCTTCCCCGGGCGGAGGAAGAACACGTTGCAGTGGTGCAGAACCTCGGGGTTGTCCCCGACGATCTCGAGCTTCTCGACCCAGGTGTCCTGGTCGAAGCGGTGCTTGAGCATCACGTATTGATAGGGCATGTACCCGTCGGCGCGGACCTTGATCGGCCGGCGCATCCGGATCTCCAAGTCTGGCTTGCCGATCGACCACTTGCTCTTGGGGAAGGCTTGGAGGGGGGGATCTTCGTCGCGTCGCCTTTGCGCATGCCCGAGCGAACCCAGTCCACGATCCGGCGCCGCTCGTCGGCCGAGAGGCCGCGGTGGTTGCTGAACTCCTTGGCGCCTTGCTCCGCGAACCAGGGAGGCATCCGACGCTCGGCGACGACCTCCGCGATCATGGCCCCGACCCGAGCCACGTTCTCGTAGCCGACCAGGGCGGAGACCGCCGAACTTGACCTGGTCGTCGATTCGCCCGCGATAGCGCAACACGAGCTTGGCGTCGAGGAGCGCGACCTCAGGAGTCCGCGTGACTCCCAGCGCGCGGGCGGCCCGGCCGCCTGTGTCCTTGACGATCGGCATTGGCAGGTCGTGGCTGAGGGCGAACGCAGCCATTCGGCCAATGTCGCGGTCTGGGTCTGCCGAGACGACGAGGAACTGCACTCCTCGCTTGGAGTAGAGCGCGTGGAGTCGCTTGATCTCGGGCAGGTAGCGCTTGGCGATCGGGCAGGAGTCGGTCACGAACAGGAGCACGAACGCGCGCTTGGGTCCGAACTCAGCGAGTGTCCGGGGAGAGTAGCGCGTGTCCTTGAACACGAGGCCCTGGACCGGCGCGCCCGCCTTGGGGCGCTCGGTGTCTTGAGCCAGGGCGAGCGAGAGCAGGCAGAGCGTCGCGAGCAGGAGGCGGGAGGCGTGCATGGCTTACTCCTCTTCGCCGCGAGGCACAGGCTTGACCGAAGCGGCGATCTGGAGCAGCTCGGGATAGGGAAGGTTCCCGATCAGGGTCAGGGCGGTGTTCTCGACGGACCAGCTCACGATCGTGAACCCGAGCGCGAAGTTCAGGACGCCTTCCTCCCCGCCGATCGGGACCGGGATCCCGATCTCGGGGACGAGGATTGGACCCATGTTCGGCAGTTCGCTCAGGGAGAGCCATGCGGCGCCCTTGTTCATGAGGAGCGCCGCCATTTGGGTCTCCTGGTTGTTGCTCAGGACGATCTTTCGAATCCGGTGCCCTGCAGGCAGCTTGCTGGGCACGAGGAGCGGGAACTTTGTCCGCTCCTGGGCCTCTTCGAGCGTGACCCCGGGAGCGTCTAGGTCCCATTCGTGCACGACCGCGTCGCTTGGGAACTCGAACGCGAAGGTCTCCTCGGGGACCTCGACGCCGAACGCGATCGGGCCCAAGGCCATGCCATACCACTCGTGATCGGGCTCGTTCTCGATCCGGATCTTGAGAGGCACGCCGAACTGGTCGTCTAGCCAAGCCCGATAGGGATAGCGGAAGAGACGGGGCTCGCTGGGGACGCCGAGCCACTGACGGACCTTGCGTCCTCTCTCGACGCTGGAGCCCTTGTTGGAGTAGTCGTAGTTCTCGACGGCCCAATAGCAGCTGTCCAAGATCGCCTGGTCGATGGCCTGTTTACTGGGGATCTTGACTCCACGGATCCGGAGCCCGAAGTAGTAGCGAGGCCACCACATGGAGATCGTTGAGCCGTCGAAGACGAAGAGCTCCCCGGCGTGATCGTCGGGCGCTGTGACCTCGACTCGCACCTTCCAGAGGCGCGAGTAGGCGATGGTCTTGACCACGTCCGTCCCCGGCTCGTCGCGGAGGAGTCCGCGCTCGGTGAGGGTCCCTCGGTAGCTGTGAAGGGTATGGAGCCCGACCGAGGCCTGGTGGGCCATGATGTGGGCTTGCATTGTCGTGCAGGAGGTAGCGAGCAGGGCGCCTGTGACCAGAGCGCCCGCGAGGATCGTGCTCCTCATGAGCTCTCCTTGCTCAGGCCTCGCTGGAAGATCGCGGCCATGGCCTTGAGGGCTTCGCCCTCTCCGAGGCCCAAGTGTCCCTCGGCCCCGATCATTCTCTCGACGATGAAGAAGTTGAAGAACTGCATGTAGACCATTGTGAAGGCCATGACCGGGTCGACCCCGCTCGCCAACTGGTCGGTTTCGACTCGACCCTCGAGCGCTTCTCCAAAGCGGGCCGCGAGGCCGCGGTAGTAGGGTCGCACATGACGTCCACCGAACTCGGCGAGGTCTACGTAGATCAGCGTCAGGTAGTCGGTGTGTTGCTCGGCCATTTCCCCGACGGCTCGGGCCAGTCCTTCCAAGTCGCTCGGGAATCGGCAGGTCAGCAGGAACCGGCCCAAGGGGGAGCCGGGAGCAGTGAACTCAGCGTGCAGCCGCTGGAGGATCGAGTCGAAGAGCTGCTCCTTAGCCTTGTAGTAGTTGTAGATATTGCCGAGGGAGACCCCCGCCTCCGCAGCGATCTGGCGGAGGCCCACGCCGTGAAAGCCCCTTGCCTTGAACAGCCGGACGGCGGCCTCTTCGACCCGCCGCATTCGCTTCTCGATTTGATCCTGAGCCAGCTTGGGCATTCGGCCTCCAATAAAAGACGAACGTCCGTTTTTTATAGTGTTGAGCGAGGAGCGCGTCAACTCCATTGTGAGTCTGGCTTGCTGGGGCTAGACTTAAGTCCTCCGTCGAGGCTACACGTGTAGCCTCGACGACCGGTGGAAGGCTAAACGTGTAGCCCTGGCCGACCCGTGGAAGGCTACACGTGTAGCCTTGGCCGACCGGTGGAGGCTGATCAGAGGGGGGCCCCGCAGACCGCCACTCACTTCTGGACTTGTAGCGACCTCAGCGAGAGTGATCTCCCACGTCATTGGGAGCGAACAGCTCTCGGAGGAGGCCAGTTCGAATCTCTGTGTCCAGGTCCCGACAGGTTTGCAGAAGGGCTGACGGGTCGAGGCGATCACCGCTGGAGGCCATCCAATGGATCGCAGCGGTGACTTCTCCCCAGTGCTCGGAGATTCGCTCGGTTCGAATGGTGTCGGGAGCACCCGGGAGCTGAGGAATGCGACGGCGCTTCTCGGGGGCCCGGAGGGGTTCGTCATGCCGAGCGCCGAGGAAGGCCACGACCGCCGAGGTCCTAGCCAGGTGGCGCACGGGCCGTCGGTTCTCGTAAGGCTTGCCCAGCGCCCAGGCGGCGCGGGCCGCAGAGAGGCAGCAGAGTGCGTTGGCCGCGCTGGGGTCGGCAAACCACTCCCCCGACACGACTTGGCAGCGCCGATAGACCTCCAGTTCCTCCCCGTGCAGCTGCTCGGGCTCCATTTCGCGAGCTACCTCAGCCCACCAGTCCAGGACCCGCCTCTGCGCTGCGCGCATGATCCTAAACCCGTCCCTCCAGGGAGTTGCCCAGCGACCAGGCTGGTGAGGGCCGGCGAACAGGTCTGGCTCGGGACCGGGCTTGCGTCCGGTCGCGATCGTCGCTGCAGTGTGTCCCAATCGGGCGGCGAAGTAGAGATCCGACTTGAGGAGGTCGCCGCTCCGCGCCCGCTCGCGCAGCCAGGCTGCTTCGTCGTCAAGAGACGCGGTGTCTCTCCAGCGTCGCTCGAGCTCTCTGAGGCGTGAATCACCCACGCGGGTCTCCTGAGGCCTCGATCCGATCCGGTTCCAGCCCCAGGAGAGAGAACCGCCTGGGGCGACGAAGTTCGCCGACTTGGATCACGTGCCCGAGCTCGCAGCGGCTAGGTTCGTCGCTAGCCCTTCGCCGCTGCGGGGTCGCGCCAGGTTCGACAGTAGTGGTGGAGATCGACGCCGCTCACACGCACTGACTCGGGCTCGAACCCCGCTCGCTCCTCTGCGCTCAGCGCTTGGTGGAAGCCCTCGGTGATTCGGACCTCGTTCGCGCTCGCGGTGTCTTCCCCGAGCTTGGACGCGAAGTTCATTTCGTCGCCGAACATGCCCTCGTGTCCGGCGTCGAGGAGATCGCCGTAGCCGAGGCCAATGCTCACGCTGAGGTGCTCCTCTGGGTCGGCCAGGGTCCTGACTTGGATCGCGGCAGCGGCCGCCAAGGCTTCGGCTGCCGTGGCGAACACCGCGTAGCAGTTGTCTGCTTCACAGCGGAACTGCGACCCGCCGCCCTCGTCGACAGCCGCGCGCACGAGCCGGCGCATTCGGACCACGAGCCTGAGGAAATGGAGAATGCCCTTCGCCTTGCAGATTCGCGTGAACCCCGACGAGTCGACGACCATTACAGCCTTGCGGACCCCGAATTCGCGCTCGATCTCTTCGTCGCTTGCAGATTCGATCTGCTTGAACAAGTCGCTCAAGAGACCCTCTCTTTGGGTGATCGACGGGGACCGTCTGGGGGAGGCACGAAACTCACGCCCCCAAGGGTAGCCGACGAGCGGGGTCAGCGACCCTGAGCGGCTCATCCGCTATCCTGAGCCCCCTACAGGAGAAGTGGCCATGGGCTGTTTGAATTCGATCGTGGTCCCCGCCGACGTCTCTGCGGTGTGGGCCAAGCTGAGTGACTTCCACGACCTCTCGTGGGCGCTCGGAGTCGCCGAGTCGTGCGAGAAAGTCGGCGACACGCCCGGCAGCGAGCGCGGCGCGAAGCGGATCGTGAACGGCGCGATGCACGAGACGCTCCTTGGCATAGACAACGAGAAGCGCGCCTTCCGCTACAGCATTGACAGCGCGCCCGGGACGCCCATTGACTCGACGACTGGCTACGTGGGCGTGGTCCGCGTGTTCCCCGTCACGACGACGGGCGAGACCTTCGTGATCTGGACCTCGAGTTGGGCCAGCGGCGGGGAGGGTGTGGAGGAGTTTTGCACGCCGATCTATCAGGGCCTCCTCGAAGCCCTCGTCAAGAGCTTCGCCTAGCCGTCCTTGAGGCCGTCTTGGGCCGAGGAGGGCCAAGAAATGCTTGTCGTGCATGTGGAGCAGGGAGACGTTCTAGACGCCGAGGTCGAGCTCCTCGTCAGTACCGGGAACGTCCACCTCAACCTCTCCGGCGGTGTCAACGGTGGGATCCTCGAGCGCGGAGGAGCCTCTGTTCAGGCGGAGCTCCGGTCCTACCTTTCCGAGGCGGGGCTGACTTTCGTTGAGCCTGGGACAGTGGTCGAGACGGGGCCCGGGCCCTTGAGCGTCCGAGTGATCCTGCATGCGGTCGCAATCAATGGCTTCTATGAGTCTTCCCGAGAGCTCGTCGCGACCACGATTCGGCGCGCCCTCGAGCGAGCCGAGGAGCTCGAGGTGCAAACTGTCGCCCTGCCGGCTCTGGCGACGGGATACGGACCGCTGAGCGTCGAGACCTTCGCGCTGGCCCTAGGAGACGCCCTGGAAAGGCCTCTCACTCGCCTCGAGGTGCTGCGCATCGTCTTGCGGACTTCGAAGCAGGTCGCCGAAGTCCGCGAGGTGCTCGCGGGCAGGGTCGGGGGTTTCGGCTCGCTGAGCGAACGGACTAGTCCGTCTTGGGACGCGTCAGGCGGCGGAACTGAAGTTCACTCAGGATCGCGATCTTGCGCCCTTCCTTGCGCAGCGCCTCGACCTTGAGCCGCTTCGTCCCCTTGTGACAACTCTTGCAGCGTGGGCTGCGAGCCCCTTGGACGACGACGTCAACGTCTTTCGTGACGCTGGCCGCCCGATTGACGGACGAGGACCTCGGCGTCGAAGCGACGGATCGAGAGCGGCCCGGTGAAGAGCACTGTCCGCTCGCGGCGATCGCGAGTTCGAGGGCTCAGTATGCCAGGCGCGCTCGGAACTTCTGGCGAGGGCTCCCGACCTCAGGAGGCGAAGCCGGCCTCGATCTCGGCCTGCGTGAAGCGCGGCGTAATGTGTTGGGGGCAGTTCCAGTCGAAGCCCTTGATCGTCATGACCACGGCCCGTTGGACCCGGGCTCGGTAGGTCGGGTCCTCAAGCGCCTCGATCAAGTCGGGCCGCTCTTCGGCCGAGTAGATCTTGGCCTCGGCCAGGATCTTGAGTCGCTGGCGACGCGGGTAGTCGAGCAGGATCAGCGAGACCCTCCCGTCGTGGCTCAGGTTTCCCGTGCTGATCAGTTGCTGGTTTCCGCGGAAGTCGGCGTAGCCGATCGTCTGCGAGTCGAGCACGCGCAGGAACCCGGCCGGACCGCCTCGGAACTGCACGTAGGGCCAGCCCTGGTCGTTGACGGTCGCCATGTAAAACGAGTCGCGGGCGGCGATGAAGGCGCGCTCGCTCTCGCCCAGGTGCAAGTCGTCGAACTCGAAGGACTCCAACTTGGCGGCCTTGGCGCGGGTTCCGTAGGCCTCTTGAGCTGCCTTGACCGAGTCGGTGTAGGTCAGCCGGGTGAATTCGCGGGGCATGATTGACTCCAGTCAAGGGAGGCCCGGCGCCGACCCCGGGGGGGGGAGGTCGACGCCAGTCCTCAAGGGGGTGGGTGCTAGGCGGCGCTCTTGGTCAGGAGCGCGACTCGCGGAAAGTCGATGTCGATCTGGCCGACTTTGCCGAGGAAGTTGGTCAGGCTGTTGAGCGCGACGTGGGAGATGATCTCGACGATTTCTCCGTCGTCGTAGCCGGCGGCCCGAACTGCGTTCAGCTCAGCGGTCGAAACGTCACCGCTCCGCTCGAGGACGGTCTGGGCGAACTCGAGCGCCGCGCGCGCTTTCGCGTCCTCAGACGACGCAAGACGCGCAGCAGAGATCTCATGAGCGCTCAGGCCAGCCTTCTTGCCGAGGGCTGTGTGCGCCGAGACGCAGTACTCGCAGCCGTTCGCCTCGGCCGTGCTCAGCGCGATTCGCTCGCGGGTCTTTGGATCGAGGCTCCCCCGGGAGAGGTTCGCGTTTAGGCCGAGGAAGGCCGCCAAGGCGGGCGGAGAGTTGGCGAGGACTCGCATGAAGTTGGGGACGCTCCCGACTTGGCGTTGGACCTGCGCGAGCAGGGCCTCGGCTTCGCCTTGCGCTCTGGTGGGGTCGACTTGATTGAGGCGGGACATGGCAATCTCCTTTGTTGGTGAGGTGCTTAGCCCTATGCAGCCCGCGTGCCCGTGCTTGAGGCACGACGTAAGCCAATGCGCAGCAGTGCCTTAGCCTAACGACGCTGCTCGTTGGATCGCACGAGTTGTTGGAAACAACGAACAAATTGTCTAGAGTCACGAATCCATGGACCTGACTACCCTTCATCAGATCGCGCTCGCGGTCGCGCAAGTTCACCCCACCAAGGAGGTCCTCGACACCATCGTCTCGCGCTTGGCTGATCAGCCGGGGGTGGCGCTGGCGCGGATCTGGCTCATGGGGCCAGGCGATCTCTGCGCGACGTGTCCTCTGAGATCGAGTTGCCCGGACCAAACGCGTTGCCTGCACCTTGAGTCGAGCGCCGGCAGCTCGCAGGTCGACGGCGCCGACTACTCGGGGATCGAGGGGCGCTTCTCACGGATTCCGATCGGGTGGCGGAAAGTCGGACGGATCGGATCCACAGGCCAGGCGGAGCGACTCTGCCTAAACGAGGGGCGCGAGTGGGTGGCGGACCCCGAGTGGGCCGACGCCGAGGGGATCCAGACTTTCGCGGGTCAGCCGCTGATGTTTCGGGGCGAGATCCTCGGCGTGCTTGGGCTCTTTTATCGAGCCGTGATCGACGTCGAGCAAGTCGGCTGGCTGCGAACGTTCGCGGACCAGGCCGCAGTCTCGCTCGCCAACGCGTGGGCGTTTGAGGAAGTCGATTGCCTCCGCAAGCAGCTCGAACTCGAGCGCGACTACCTCCGCGAAGAAGTCACCGCGCGCTCGCTGGGCGGGATCGTGGGCGAGAGCCTGGCGATCAAGAAAGTCCTTCGCCAGATTGAGGTCGTGTCACCGAGTGACGCGTCGGTCCTCGTCCAAGGCGAGAGCGGGACGGGCAAGGAGCTCGTCGCCCAGGCGATTCACGAGAACAGCACACGTCGGAAGGGCTCGCTGGTCCGGGTCAACTGCGCTTCGATCCCGCGCGAGCTCTTCGAGAGCGAGTTCTTTGGTCACGCTCAGGGCTCGTTCACGGGCGCCTCTCGCGACCGGGCGGGCCGGTTCCAAGTCGCCGACGGCGGGACGCTGTTCCTCGACGAGGTCGGCGAGATCCCGCTCGAGCTGCAAGGGAAACTGCTCCGCGTGCTCCAAGAGGGCGAGTACTCACGTGTCGGCGAGGACACCACGCACCGCGTCGACGTGCGGATCGTGGCCGCGACCAACCGCGATCTCGAGGCCGACGCGCGGGCGGGGAGGTTTCGAGAAGACCTCTACTACAGGCTCTCGGTTTTTCCGATCCGGGTGCCGCCACTTCGGGAGCGGCGCGAGGACATAGCGGCTCTGGCGGCTCACTTCGTCAAGGTCTCGGGCGAGCGGCTCGGGATCCCCAACGCGCAGCTTCGCCGCGTAGACGCGCGCGCGCTGAGCGCCTACGACTGGCCCGGCAACGTCCGCGAACTACAGAACGTGATCGAGCGCGCGCTGATCCTCTCCCAAGGCGGCAAGCGGCTGCGCTTTGAGTTGCCCGCGCAGACCTCGAGCGCGGGGGCGCCGACGGCGCCGCCTCCGGGCGAGATCCTGACGGACGCGGAGATCCAAGCCTTCGCGCGGGCCAACTTGCTGACCGCCTTGGAGCGAGTGAACTGGAAAGTCTCGGGGGAGGGGGGGGCCGCCGAGCTCCTCGACTTGAACCCCAACACCCTCGCCTCGCGAATGCGCTCGCTCAAGATCAAGCGCCCCCGCTAGGGCCGGGTCCTCAGACGAGGACGCGGGCCTGGAGAGCCTCCCAGAACACGCGGCGGACCTCCGACCCTCCGCGCTCGTTCGGCTCGATTCCGAGCTTGAGCCAGGGAGTCGGGTCCTCAGGGGCGTAGCTGCCTGCCCTGGGTGGTGTTCACGTCCATGACGAACCCGACCGCGGGCCCCGAGGACTGCGTCCCTCGAGTCACCTGGGGGCGGTTTGCTCGCCAGGAGGGCCGCTGGCAGATTCCAGTCGCGGTCCAAGTCCACCACGCCCTCGTCGACGGGCGTCACTTGGGCCTCTTTTATCAGGGCGTCGCGACGCGCTTGGCGGAGCTCCCGCTTCCCTGAGTCCGTTGCCATTTTCAGGTGACTGGGGCGGATGTCTGCGAAACAGGGTCAACTACTCGCTAGGACCGAGTCGGGCTCGAGAGGACGCGCAGTGGACGTGCTGGTGATTCAGCCGGGATTCCCGGCCGAGATTCCCTATTTCGTTCAGGGCCTCGCCAAGAGCGGAGTCCGAGTGCTCGGCGTCGGCGATCAGCCTGCAGGCCTCCTCCCGAGTGCCGCTCGCGAGAGCCTCGCGGCGTATCTCCACGTGCCAAACCTCTGGGACGCCCGCAAGTTGATCCATGCGCTTCGCTCTTGGGACGTCCCTGTCAAGCTCGATCGCGTCGAGTGCCTCTGGGAGGCGGCTATGGAGCTCGCGGCCGAAGTCCGGGCTGCGTTCCGGCTGCCCGGGCTCTCTCCGGCCCAGACCCAGCTCTTCCGCGACAAGGACCTCATGCGCTGCGCGCTCGACGAGGCCGGGATTCGGAATCCGCGCCACGCCAAGGCCGAGACTGAGAGTCAGATCCTCGAGGCGGCCCAGCACACCGGGTTTCCCCTGATCGTGAAGCCGATCGCAGGCGCGGGCTCACTGCACACGTATCGCGTCGACTCCCTCGAGGAGCTGCGCGAGCTGCTGCCGAGCCTGCGTGGGATCGAGGCGGTCGTCGTCGAGGAGTTCATTCGGGGGACCGAATACACCTTTGACACGGTGTGTGCGCAGGGTCAGATCCTGTTCCACAACGTCGAACTCTACCGGCCCGACATGTTGACGGCGCGTTCGATCGAGTCGGTTTGCCCCCAGACGATTTCGCTTAGAGATTTGAGCGCGAGCCACTTCCAGCGCGCCAAGGCCATGAGCCAGGGCGTGATCGAGGCGCTCGGCTACCCGACTGGGTTCACACACATGGAGTGGTTCCACACGCCCGAGGACGAGGTTGTGTTTGGGGAGATCGCCGCCCGCCCGCCGGGCGGCAACTCGGGCGAGCTCATGAATCGGACCTGCGACTTCGACGTGTATCGCGCTTGGGGCGAGGCCCTCCTCCACGGTCGAATCCGGCAGCCGATCGAGCGGAAGTACAACGTGGCCATGATCTTCAAGCGAGCCCGCGGCCAGGGCCGGATCCGAGCGATCACAGGCCTCCGCGAGACCGAGGCTCGCCTGGGCGGGGCCCTGGTCCGCCACGAGCTGCTGATGCCCGGCTCGCGCCGCCGGAATTGGAGGCAAACCCTTCTGTCAGACGGGTTTGTGATGCTTCGCCATCCCGATCTTGAGACCACCTTGCGCCTAACTGACGTCGTCGTCGAGCGGCTTCAGCTTCACGCTGGCTAGCCTCGCCAAACGGCGGCTCCCTGGCCTCCGTAAGGTCCGAGTCAAAGTCTCGGGGGGGTGGGTTTGAAGCTCTCCACCAACGAGCGTCGACGAAATCCCGCCGCTATCATGCCGCGGAGGACGTAAGGAGGTGTCTATGAAGCTCAGATGCACGGCTGTAGCCCTAGGACTCATGTTGAGTCTGGGCGGACCAGCCTTCGCGAAAGTCGAGTCCCTAGACGGGGTCAACCTTGGCGAACATTGGTATGGACCCAAGCGCACGGAGGCCGATCTCAAAGGCCGCGTGGTCATGATCGAAGAATGGGGCTTTAACTGAGGCCCGTGCCGCACTGCGGTCCCGAGCCTGGTCAAGGTTCAAGCGAAATACGAGAAGCAAGGCTTCGTCCTCAGTAACCGTTCAGGCCCTAGGACGGCCGTTGCCTGCGAAGAGCGCCCCGACCCTTCGTTCCGGAAGCGCATCACTGGATCCCGAAAGCTGACGCTCGGCGCGTCACGAGAGGAAGGCTGCCCGACGTTGGCGGACGACATTGATGGCACTTAACGCGTTTCCGCCCTGGAGAGGCTGGCTGGCCTGCGAGATGTATAGGCCTGATCGTGGGCAAGGCTCGAAAGACAAAGAGGAAGCGAGGGTCCGTCCACCGCGAGTGCGACGCCCGTATCGCCAGGCTTGAAGCACTGGTTGCAGGTCAGACTGCAGAGCTCAAAGAGCTCAAGCGCCGGCTCGGGCAGGACTCTTCCAACTCGGACAAAGCGCCTTCGACAGATCCGCCGGGGAAGCCGCCTAAGCAGAAGCGAAAGCGCGGCGAACGAAAGCCCGGTGGCCAACCCGGGCACGAAGGGCGAACGCGAGCCCTTCTTCCGCCCGACGAAGTCGACGAGATCCGCGAGCACAAGCCCCTGGCCTGCCGAGACTGCGGCCTCAAGCTCGGAGGGAGCGACCTCTGGCCCCAGCGACACCAGGTGACGGAGGTGCCTCCGGTCAAGCCAACGGTCGTCGAGCACAGGCTGCATTCGCTCAAGTGTCCCTGCGGAGCCGCGACCCGGGCAGACCTTCCGGTGGGTGTGCCGAGGGGGGCCTTTGGGCCCAGGCTCCAGGCGCTTGTTGGACTCTTGACTGGCGCCTACCGAATCTCGAAGCGAAACACCGTCCAGCTCCTCTCGGATTGCTTCGGGGTGGATATCGCCTTGGGGTCAATCAAGCGACTCGAAGACGATCTCTCGATCGCACTCGCCGCGCCGGTCGAGGCCGCGAAGGACTACGTGAGGGTTCAACCGGTTGTCGGCATGGACGAGACCGGTTGGAGCCAGGCCGGCAAGAAGGCATGGCTTTGGACCGCCGTGACCAACCTCGTGATCGTGTTCACGATTCGCTTCAGTCGCGGGTCGAAGGTCGCCAAGGGTCTCGTGGGTGAGGACTACGGGGGGGTGGTCGTCTCCGACCGCTGGTCCGGCTACAAGTGGATCCCGGTCAAGCGACGTCAATTCTGCTGGGCCCACCTGAAGAGAGACTTCCAGAAGATCGCTGAGTCCGGCGGCGAACTAGCTGCGATTGGCGAGGCGCTTCAGGTCCAGCGGAAGCAACTCTTCAAGTGGTGGCACCGCGTCCGCGACGGAACCCTAGCGCGCTCCTCCTTCCAGACCTACGTCAACCCGCTCCGCAAGGAAGTCTGCAAGCTCCTGCGCCAGGGAGAGGCATGTACCGAGGAGAACCTCTCGGGCATGTGCAGCGAAATCCTCAAGCTGGAAGCGGCCATGTGGACCTTCGTCCGCGTGGCTGGGGTAGAGCCGACGAACAACGAATCGGAGCGAGCACTTCGTCACGCCGTGATTTGGCGCAAGACGTCCTTCGGGACACACAGCGAGGGCGGGTCGACCTTCGTCGAGCGGATCTTGACGGTGGTCGCGAGCCTGCGCCTGCAACGACGCAGCGTCCTCGACTACCTCACCGAGGCGTGCGAGGGCGCCCTCCAGGGCCGCGTGGGCCCGTCGCTCTTACCTCCGGACGCGCTGGCGGGAGCGCAGAAGGCCGCCTGAGCGGCTTTCGCTCTGTTATGCACTCCTGTCAGCCATTGGCACGATTACGCTGAGATAGCCCTGAACGGTTACTCCGCCGACAGCAAGTTGGGCGTGATCGAGATCGACATTGAGGATTTGTATGAGTTTGCTGAGGAGCTGGCTCTGCGAGATGACGGCATCACGGACGACTGGGCGGCAGCGGTGCTCGAGGACCTGGTTCGCAGGTCTCCCAAGGAATTGAAAGAAGATCTTTGCTTTCTCAAGAAGATCGAGATCCTGCCGACATCAGACGGAATCCGCAGGCCCTTGGCCCATGGGGATACGGCTGCACTGGTGCTTGACTCGGCCCTGGCTGCCCCCGAAGACTTGCTGGAAGAGAAACTGTCCGTGCCCATTCTTCGAGGTTCTCCTCGATTGGAGGAAGCGGCCGGTAGAGCTCTGAGGCACTTTCCTCCGCTGATAAGTGCGCTCACTCCTGAGTTCGTTGCAAAATCCCTTGCTGGTGCTGATTCGTCAGGGCTAGGGGTAGTCCCATGGAAAGAGTCAATCCCATGGGAAGAGAGGCTGAGCGCATTAGAGTTCGGTGACGTCAAGAGACTCCTCGACTATCTGGGACGGATTCGCTGGGACGGATTCGATGCTGATGAGGATGTCCGGCGTGTCCTTCGCGAGCGTCTGCCACTGCTGACGACCCGGGGAGGAATCACGCGAGCTAGTGCCAGCAACTTGTACCGGGCGATTGGAGTGCTCCCACCACTCGAACTCAAAGCTAGGGTGACCCTGCTCGACGTGGGTGGTGACGGGTGGGACTCGTTGGCCGGCGCCTTGGGGGTCAAGGCGCTCGATGCCGCACGCCTGCTCATAGAGCAGGCCGTGCCCTTCCTCAAAGGGGAGGCGGACGAGGACTCCAAGGAAATGGTCCGGGCCTGGGTCATTCGCGAGGCCCCCGAGGTCATCCGAGAGGCCGAAGAGAAGCAAGAACTGCTAAAGGCACTTCGGGGGGCGCCACTCCTCCCCCTTCGCGGAGAGGAAGGGGAAGTCGGCGCTGCCGTAGACTCTTATCGGGCCAACACTGTCGAGATCTTGGACAAACTCACAAAGGTTCTCGGGCCGAACCCTCGAGTGGTCGTGAAAAAACCGCCACTCGGACTCAGCAGGGGTGAGTGGCGTGAGATCATGGGTGATCTCAGTGTGCCGAGTAACCCACGCACATCGGACATCCTCTTGTCCATTCTCGAAGCCGCTGACCAGTGGCTCGAGGCTGAGTTGCGAGAAGTCGCGACCGCACGCCTTCGGGGAACCTACGACTATCTCAACGAGAAGGGGCGATTGGCAGAGCTAGACAAGTTTCCGCTGACCCAAATGGCACTGGACCGGGCTTTGGTGACCATCAGTGCACAGGGCGGCCCCACGACGCTCAAGCCTGGGAGTCGTATTCTATCTGGCGTCCTCCAACACCTTGCGTGGATCCCCGCTCAGCCACGTCTCTGGTCGAGCGACCATGACGATTTTACTGGCTGCCTATACAAGCCGAGCCAGGTCTATCGCCCCGGCCTGCGTCTGCTGGTGTGTGCTGCCCGGCCTATTCTTCGGTTCGCGGAGCCCTTGATCGAAGTTCGAGATCTGCTCGGTTTCGCCTCGGTGGACGTTACAAAGCTACACGAAGAACAGGACTTCGGAGTGCTCGGTGAGCAGCTCGGCGCACTCTTGGCTGTTGACCCAGCCGAGCTTGAGGACCGCGACTTGTATGAGTTCCAGCGGGCGGTCGGCTCAGTGTATGGCGAGTTAGCCCAGCTCGCCGATCCAGGGAGAAGTTTGAGGGAGTGGTCTTGGTCGTGTCTAGGGAGCGGCCCGGGGGGGGAGATCGGGGTTCTCTTGGATGGAAGGTGGCGTTGTGCCGAGAGTGTGTTCTTCGATTCTCAACACATCGAGCCCAACCAGTGGATCGGATCGATTTCAGGGAACAAGCAGGCTGTCGCCAAACAGCGCCCCTTTCTCGAAGCCGTGGGGGTGCGAGATAAGCCCGGTGTGTGTGACTGGGTGCGGCTTCTACGTGGAATGCACGATAGCCGTGAGGGACCCCTGACGAATTCCGACCTACACCTGGCGCTCAGGGCGCTTGCCAGGCTCGCCTCGCTGCTACGGGAAGGCTACAAAACAGAGCCCGACGGGCCCGTCTTTGTCCTGAGCGAGGACGACACCTTGATTGAGGCGAGCAAGTCCTTCGAAGTTGACAGTCCGCGTATTCGAGCGCTCGGGAACGGATTCGACCTACCGAGCATCAAGCGGGTTGAGGACAACATACGCGTCGCCGTCTGGGGAGGTGTCCAGCAGATCTCGCATGTGGCGCGATTCGCAAACCCCACGGGTTTGGTGGTCGAGCACTACCCGAAGTCTGCTTCGGTTAAGTCACTGATTGCTTTGTATAAAGATGACGCCGTGGTTTGGAGTGGTCTGGTAGCGCGGTTGCGCTACCACTACGCTGTGTGTGGACACAACGCCAGGGACGTGGATCTGGAGACGTTCAGCGAGTGGCGATCAGGAGCAGTCGAACTCGCCAGACAATTGACGCTCTATGTCTACGACCAACTAACCGTCGACCTCGTCATTGAGGGGACCGGCCAAGAGAACTTCGCTTTGGAGGAAGACTACTTCGTTAACCATGACGCGGGCGAGATTCACATCGTTGAGCGTGAACTCGACTTCTGCCTTGACCAGGCACTGTCCTGGCTCTGCTTGGGGAGGGAAGCCAGCGGTCCCGAGGCCGCCGAGGCCGCAAGGCTGCTGAGTCGGGTGGCTCGGTCCCCGCAGGATGCTCGCGCCATCCTGGATCGGCAGAACGTCTCCAGCCCCCCGGACGAGAATGAGCGACTGGCGGACGTGGACTGCGAGGCGATTGACGCCGACTTCCCCGCTTCGGGCGGGGAACCGGACAGCGAAGGCTCTGACGAGGGAGTTGTGAGCTCTAACGAGAATGGACACGAGGAGGACGGCGCTCAGCAAGACGGAATTGAGCCTGATGAAGAGGGTGCCGGAACCGAGTCAGCTGATTCCCACCGTCTTGGCGTTGGCAACGACCAATTGGCCAACCGCAGCAGGGAGGACATAGGAGAGGAAACCCTCGGTGCGCCGGACTGGATCAGATCTGACGTCATTGGAGCCAGACACGAAACTGATGGTATGAGCGGGAACCTCCCTCTAGCAGGAGGTGTCTCCAACAGTGAAACTGGGAACCCACCCAGCCCGAAGAGCGGAGCGTTTCCCCAACCCAGCCCGAAGAGCGGAGCGTCTCCCCGTCGAACTCGTAGCACGGGCACGAGCGGGAGCGACTCGGGCATCGAGGGGAGCGGTTCTAGTCGTGGGGGGACGACAGAGTCCAGCCCAGGCGCAACGCGGTCTCCTTCCGACAACACTCGGAGCAGGACCAGCGAGCGCTCTAGTCGTCCACGCGATCGGATGACGAGCTACGTCGCCCGCGAGGATGCCGAGGAGAACATGCGACACCGCGATCGGCGCGAGTGGGAGAAGGGAGCGGAGGCAGGTAAGTTTGGTGAGGTGGTGGTGGTTGAACACGAGCGAAACCAAGGTTGGATCGCACATCAAATGGACATCGAGAACCCCAATAACCCCGGATATGACATCGCTTCGTCGCCCAAGGTGAAGGATGAACTCCCAGACATGGATCATCCGGACGCGCGCTACATCGAAGTGAAGAGCACAAGGGGCGCATGGGATGCGTATGGCGTGGGTCTCAGCGAGACACAGTTCAAGCTGGCTCAAGAGCTGGGGCGGCGCTGGTGGCTCTATGTAGTGGAACACGTCGACTCGAAGCGACCGGTGGTCCACGAGGTTCCCAACCCCCTAGTCGACGCAGGACTTCAGTACCGCTTCGATGGCGTTTGGGCAGAGTGGGCGGCTCGGCAGCGAGAGGCCAGATCCACCGCGCCCGACGCTAGTGAACCGGCCTGCGACCCTCAGGTCGGCAAGTGGTTCAAACAGATGCGGCGGACCGGCCAGACCTGGACCTTTCGTGTAGAGAAGATCTGGTTTGATCAGGCCAGCGGACGACGCTTAGCGCAGGTACTGCTCGCCACCGGCCAGACCCAGATCATCCAAAACTTGGACAACTGGGAGTCGAGCGACTGATATGGCCCGCATGATTCCCACCCTGGACGCTCAAACTCTCGCTGCGGTTTCTTCTGCTGCTGAGCGCGAAGTCTATCGAGCCATGCGTGACAATCTCCCAAGCTCGGTCTGGGTTCTGCACGGCCTCTCTTTGCTCGCCAAAACCCGTGACGGCGCCCTTCGCGATCTCGAGGCCGATTTCGTGGTCTTCGACCGCGATCAGGGGCTCCTAGTGGTTGAGGTCAAGGGTGGTGGGGTGTCCTTCGACCCCCGTACATCCGAGTGGCACTCAATCGACCGACACAGAAATCGCCACGAGATCAAGGATCCCTTCGCCCAGGCCCGGCGGGCCATGTACGCCGTCCTCTACACCCTCAAAGAAGAGGGCCGGTGGCCCTCAGGTCGTGCGCCACGTCTGGTTGCCGCCCACGGTGCCCTGTTCCCCGACCTGGTTGACGTGGGGTCTCTTGTTCGACCAGGAATCGACGTGAGGCAGATCGGGGGCGCTGGGGCGCTGGAAGACCTGTCCAAGTGGTGTGCAACGCTGTTCGCTGCCTTTCGGGGTGAACAGGCAGGGGCGGGTGGACTTGGCTCCGCCGGCATGCAGGTCATTGATCAACTATTCTGTCGTCCTGTGGTGGTCCAGGCTCCGCTGGCCCTCGCGATAAGGCGCGAAGCCCGTCGGCAGGTGGAGTTGACGGTGCGACAGGCACTGGTGCTTCGCAGCCTTAGCCGGCAGCGCCATGCCTTGGTGGCTGGCGGAGCAGGCACGGGGAAGACCCTGCTGGCGTTGGAGCAGGCTAGGGACTTCGCTCGCAAGGGGTTGCGCACAGCCCTGCTTTGCTTCAGCCGCCCCCTTGGCAAGTTCTTGGAGCGCCAGAACTCGGAGGACTTCGCATGTCTCACGACGTGTTCCTTCCACAAACTAGCCTACGACTGGATCGAGCGGGCCAAGCGCGAGCACAACTGGGACCCACTGACGCACGCACGGGAAGAGCACCCCAACGCCGATCACTACGACACCCACATGCCCATGGGTCTGGCGTACGCCTCGGAAGTTATTGAGGACCGTTTCGACGCCCTCGTTGTCGACGAAGGCCAAGACTTGCCGCCTGACGCATGGTTTGCGCTGCAATTGTTGCTGACAGACGCTGAGGAGTCGCGTTTTCTCATCTTCTACGACCCCAATCAGGCCGTCTACGGAGACCGCAGTCACCTGCCCATCACCAAGGCGCCGTTCCTGCTTGTCGAGAACTGTCGGAACACACGTCCCATCCACGAGGCGGCCTATCGACACTACAAAGGTGACGCGATTGACCCTCCCGACATCGAGGGCGCAGGCATTGAGTTGATCAAGGAGCCCACACCTGTGCATCAGGCGCGCGTCATCCGGCGTCTAGTTGGGCGGCTGGTCACCACCGAGAAGGTCGCGCCCGAGCAGATCGCCGTGCTGCTCTGCGGTCGACACTCGCGCGGTCGCGTTGCGGCGTTGCAGCAAGCAGGCAGGCCCTCTGGTGCGTGCTGGAGCCATGAGCAACTCTGGGTGCCTGGCGCGGTTCTCGTTGACACTGCCCATCGCTTCAAGGGGCTTGAAGCCGCCGCGGTGATCCTCTGGCTTCACGACACGGTGGACGCCAATAGAGACGTCGCCGACCTGTACGTGGGCTTGTCCCGAGCCCGCTCCCGGCTATGGGTGGTAGGCGCGCCTCATGCCCTCAAGAGGATTGGCTTGAACTGACCTACCTCCTTATGGCCGTCACCTTCACGAGTCACAGGTGATCCGGATTGTCTGGGTACACCGCAGTCGCCATGTCCCCTGCTCTAGCCCCCTTCCATCACCATTAGCCCCCTTCCATCACCATTAGTGAAACAAGGACGTCGTACCTCGATGCCATAACACTGTTGCGAAACGACGAAACAGCAAAACGAGGGCGACGACCTTGAAGACAGAGTGTATTCCCACGGGCCTCGACTGCGGACGCCTGGGACGGCGCAAGATCACCCTCGGATTCGACGGCGGCAAGCTCTCCAGCGACGGTGGCGCGATCCTGCTCCGAATGACGGAGCAGCGAACGGGAATCCTCTCGGGGTTCGCCACCGACTGCTTCCGAGACCACCGACTCCAAACTCGCGTGGAGCACTCCGTTGAGGACCTGCTCGCCCAGCGAGTCCTCGGCTACGAAGACCTCAACGACCACGACCAGATCCGCCACGATCCCCTCTTCGCGGTCGCTGTCGGCAAGCAAGCACCGGAAGGAAGAACGCGCCGAGCCGAGCAGGGCCCTGCCTTGGCGAGTAGCGCCACGCTCAACCGTCTCGAGCTCGCCACGCAAGATCACGAGCGGGATCGCTACAAGAAGATCGAGCTCGACTTCGAGGCGGCGGACCGCTTCTTCGTTCGGCAATTCCTCAAGCGATCAGGCGAGACGCCACCTCCCGAGATCGTGTTCGATCTCGACAACTCGGACATTCGCCTCCACGGCAACCAAGAGGGCCGCTTCTTCCACGCCTACTACCGGAGCTACTGCTATCTCCCGCTCTACGTGTTCTGCGGGGATCACCTGCTCGCCGCCCACCTCCAAACCGCCGACAAGGACGGAGCCAAAGACGCGATCCAAGTCTGCAAGGTGCTCGTCGCGGAGATCCGGGCCAAGTGGCCGGCGACGCGGATCGTCTTGCGCGGAGACTCGGGCTTCTGTCGAGACGCGCTCCTCTCGTGGTGCGAGTCCGAAGGGCTCGACTACGTCGTCGGCTTGGCCCGCAACTCACGCCTTCAGGAGGTGATCGCGGACGAACTCGCGTTGGCCGAAGACCTCTTCGAGTCGGGACTCCTGCCCGCACGGGTCTACGCCGACTTCGACTACGAGACCCTCGACTCGTGGAGCCGACCCAGGCGCGTGGTGGGCAAGGCTGAGCACCTCGAGAAGGGCTCAAACCCTCGCTTCATAGTGACCTCCATGTCGAGAGACGAGGTTGAGGCTGACGTGCTTTACGAGCACGGTTACTGCCCACGCGGCGAAATGGAGAACCGGATCAAGGAGCTCTTCGGCACACGCACCAGCGGCGCGACGCTCCATGCGAACCAGATTCGGCTCTACTTCTCGGGCTTGGCCTACGTCCTCGTCCAGGCGCTTCGGGATCTCGGCCTGGCTGGGACCAGCCTCGCCAAGGCCCGCGCCGACACGATCCGGGTGAAGCTCCTCAAGATCGCCGCACGGGTGGAGATCACAGTCCGGAGGGTCTGGATCAGGCTCTCCTCGACTTGCCCCTTCGCGAGGGCATTCCAAGAAGTCCACGAGAGACTCTTAGCCAGTCCCCAGATCGTTATGTAGTGCACGCTCCGCAACCGGGACGAATGGCGCCCTCCGCGCTTCACGGCCAAAGGACTGTCCGCGCTCTCCGGCTTCTGTCTCGTATGCGCGTCACCGACCACAATCGCCTCGCCCCCTTCCCTTCTGGACTTCGGGGCGGCGATCACAACTTCGATCAGCCCGATCACCACTCATGGTGATCCTTCCGGGCTAGGAGCTGGCACCTCCGCTGCCACGACTCCAGCAGTGCGGCCTGCCCAGCCAGTTGTTCCCGCAGCGCAAGGACTCCCTCCTCTCCGACGATCCTGCCGTCCTTGAGGTCCAGCCTGGCCAGAGCGCTGCTTCCTGCGAGAAACTCGAAACCGCAGTGCTCCAATACGAGCTCCCTCAGAATGCGTTGAGAACCTGCTGAACGAAGGGATCCTCAGGCCGGGTTTGAGGGTGCTCGGCAATCACCCATCGCCGCCCAGGCTCACTGGCCGCTCCCACGACGTAGCCTCCGCGCCAGCGCACTTTGAGGTTCAGCGCACTCGCGAAGGGCTCAAACCAGTCCCGACCAGAAAGGACGAGCACCCGCTTCGGCGACAGTTCGTCTAGCTCGCGCCGAATCACGCCGGGCAACCCATTGTTCATTTGAGCACGGCAGAGGATTGCGCCAGGGTTGCCGCTTCCCCCGCGGGAGAGCTTGTAGAGGTTGCTCCACGCCATGTGGCTGGGCCAGTGGTCGGTGCAGTCGGGGTCGACGCCAAGTCCTGCTTGGACTCGACGGATGACCCGCCAAAACGCTGACGTGTTGGTGTTGTAGCGCCCCCGCTGTCCTCGAAGACTCGTGACCCACAACATGGGGCAGGCATCGGCGCGATTCGCCTCCGAAGCGTCACGGGCCCGACGAACGATCCGCTCTCGGCTACTTAGGCGAGCTAGGTCAGCTTGGCAGAAAGTCGTGTCCCATCCGTTCACCGCTCTACCCAGGACGAGCAGCTCCCCCTGGTAGCGGTGCCCCTTCATGGGCCAGAAAGCGTCGATCTCCGGATGGCGAATTCGCCGTCCCCTGCCAACCGCCCCCAACATTGTCCTAAAGCTTGTCTCGTAGCCCTTCGACATCGCCATCTAACGCTCTCCTCAGCCATGACCAGCGGGCCGGGCCACGGGATGGTCCCACGCGCCAGCTAGCCGACCTCGTGGGCATGAGCTCTGCTGGGAAGGGTGAGCGGGTTCGCTTGAGTGACGTCTGCACGTAGGGCAACTGTCCAGCCAAGCGCTCCGGGCTAGCGCACGTCGACGGAGAGCACCCAGCCAACGTCCTTCTTGGTGTTGAGAGCCTGCTTGAAATCGAGCTTCTCGTTGTCTCTCTTCGCCAGCAGTAGGTGAGTTCGTAGGGGCTCATGCTCACCGCCGAATGTGACAGGTTCGGTCATGCCGCGCAATCGAGGAGGCTGAGGTGGGCGTGAGCCGTCCACAGGGGCTACCATCGTCGACTGGAGGGGCGATGGCGAGGAAGACTACGACCGGAGATCCGAGGCTCGACGCCCTCGCAGGGGGAGGGCCTAAGCGGTCCCCGAATGTCCGCGCGCTGGCGCGGTTCGCTGCCAACTCAGACTGCCAGCTCGCGACGGTCGGCTTCGCGGCTCGCATCGACTTCGACAAGCTGTTGGTGGGAACTGAGTTCGAGGTCCCGTTCGGACAGTCCCCGTTCGCCTTTCGCCGGGGCGATCGCTTCGAGGATCTCCTCCGCAAGAACGACTACGATCCGCTGCTAGGACTGTTCCGGGATCACCTCGGGTTCAAGGTGTCGGACGCGCGCGTCAAGAACCTCAGGGGGGGCGCGCGGAACCGACGGGGAATGGAGAAGCGCGCCAAGCAGACGGAGGACGAGATCCGCGCCATTATCCAAGGCTCGAAGTCCGCCCCAAACCTGCTGGACGGGGCGGTTCTCACGCGCGAGATCGCTGGCGTTCGCTCCTACTTCGAAGCTGACGCCATCGCTGCCCAGTTCGACGGCCCGATTCGCGCAGGCGAGGTCAAGTCCTTCCCCACCGTCGACGGCCAGGCCGACCCCGATAAGGTGGGGGCCGCGGTCGCCCAGGTGTCGATATACATTCTGTTGCTGCGGGAGCTCGTCGCGCGGCTGGGCGGCGATCCGGAGCAGGCCGTTTCGGACGAGGCCCTGATCATCACGCCGAAGAACACCGGACTGCAACCAACCATGTGCGTACGCCCGGTTCGCGCGCACGTCGAGCGTGCTCGCCGAATCCTCGACTCGACACCCAGCGCCACGGAGATCGCAGACAGCCTACCGAGGAAGCTCCCGACTTTCGGCTCTATCGCGGACGTGTCTGCCAGGGAGTCCAAGCGGGTCGACGGTGCTCGCAAGCTAATCGAGGTCATTGGGAACAATTACAGGCCTTCTTGCCTGGCAGCCTGCGGGCTGTCCCGAATGTGCCGCCACCGTGCGCACGAGCGGGGTGATCCCCAGGTGGTGGGAGGCTCCCTGGAGCGACTGGTCCCGGGGATCAGCTCGCTGGATCGGGTACACAAGCTCGCGGCGGGAGGACGGCCGAAGAAGGAGGAGGCAGCCGTCGCCGAGCAGCTGAAGCGCGCTGCCACCCTCCGCGAGCGGTACGCCAAGTGAACTACCTCGATGTGGTCCTGATCGCCGAGGCGCGAGCGAAGAAGCGGGCGATTCGCTCTGCCCTCAGGCGCCACATTCACCTCACCCGCGATCCCCTGGGCATTGTCCTCTGGCAGCTTGGGGCAGAGCCCTTTACAGCAGCCGCCACGGCGTGGGGCTTCGGACCCAAGGAGCCACAGGTCTCCGTTCCGGGGGAGCCCAGGAACCGAACCCTCTCCTTTCGAGCACTGCTTCGGCTCGCGAAGGACTTCAACCCTTGGTTCGAGTCAGGCCAGCGCCCCGACGGGAAGACACGATCGGACCTTCCCCAGATCGTAGTACCAAACCGTGGAACTCTGACCCTGCTCCGCCGCCTCGGACGGCGCCTGGCGTTTCTTCCCACGACCGGCGAGTGGGCCGCGGATCCCGAGTTGGTGCGTATGGGCAAGCACCTTGCGTTTCTCTCGGAGCACGCCCGCACCCCGGGCCAGTCGCTGGTAGTGGTCCTCACGGATCTCCTGTCCACACACTGGGCGACTGAGCTCTCAAGTATGGAGGCGCAGAGCCTCCCTGCCTTGGAGGCCTGGATCGAGCCGCCGAAGGGCATGAGCGGCTACGACGCCGCGCGCGCAGCTGAGAGGCTCGAGATCGGCCCGGTCCCAGGCTTGTCTGAGGACGAGGTCATGGACGGGCTCCTGGACCGGTTCAACGAGGAACGAGATCGCGAGACCGACGAGTCGATTGTGGGTCCGCTCCGCAAGCCCATCGAGAAGCACTACCGAAAGCTCGTGCAGCGAGGTTGGCCGTTCATTTGGCGAGTGCTGAAGAGGGAACGAGGCCTGTCCGAGGCCGCCTCGGTGAGTCGCCGGTGGACCGAGGATAAGAGGGCCATCGACTGGCACCTCGAGTGGGTCGTGTTGAAGGGCGGGCACCTGAGCACGCGCTACACCCACAAGCGGGCGGCGATTACCCTGAGACGCTGGGAGGACGCCCAGTCGCAACTCGGGGCCGAACGCGCCCTCGACGATCCGCTTCGCATGATCGCCTCCATGCTGAAGAACGAGGCCGTGGTCGGGGTCGTCGTGAACGTGGACGAGGAGAACAGGGAGCAAGGGCCGGTCAAGCTAGTTAGGCGGCCCGTTGTCACGCTCGAAACCGAGCGGCCCTGCACAATGCCCATTGGGAAGAAACTGTGGTGGTCGGGGCACCCGAAAGGCAAACACTACGTCCTGCGCTCCGCTGTGGACACTCCCAGAGGCGGCTCACGGCTGGAGCTCTGCCTGCAGACGAGTCATCGCTCGGTCGTTCGCCCTGCAGAGGGTAAGGAGGCGATCTTCTCCAGCCACCACGTCAAGAGTCCCTTTTTCGCCCAATGGCCCGACGAACTCCCCTGGACCCATGTCGACTCAGCGACCGCAACGACTCGGTCCGTGGAAGACGCCACCGAGGCGTGGGGGGGAGCGTGATGAAGCTCTACAACGAAGCTGTGGTGAAGGCGGCAGATGCTGCCGTCCGCCGTGCGATCAAGGGCGCGCTGTCTTCGCTGTCCACCAGGGGAGCTGTCGTGGGGATTGCCCCGGCAGGCGCTGGGAAGTCGTACGCGATTGGCACTGCAGTCCTCGCAGCGCGGGAAAAGGGACTCCGGGTCGTGGTGGCAACGCCCACGAACGAGCAGGCGTACGCGTTGGTGCACGACTTGGCGGTGCGTCTCGGAAAGCGCAAAGACAAGGTCACGTTCCTGCCGGCAGTCGGTCGGAGCCTCCCCGCAGTTCACCGTCACCCCAAGGTAGTGGAGAGCAAGGCTCGCGACGCTGGGGCTGCGACGATCCGAGTAGGCACCCTCGACAAGCTGGGGGACGCATTCGCCCGGGGCGACCTGAGGGGGGCAGACCTGCTCCTGATCGACGAGGCCTACCAGGCCAACGCGGTGCATTACTACAAGGTGGCGGGGATCGCGAAGCGCCACCTTCTCATGGGCGACAGCGGGCAGCTTGCGCCCTTCTCGACGGCACCCGAAGCCGACCGGTGGCGTGGACTGGCCGAGGATCCCCTCCTTCGTGCCGTCGAGGTCCTGGACCGCAACCACCCGGGGACCCAGAAGGAGCGGCTCCCGATCACGCGTCGGCTTGACCCGCGGGCGGTCCCAGTCGTCAGCTCTTTCTATCCGGGGCACCCCTTTCAGGCCGCCGTCCTCCCCGGGGTGCGAGACCTCACATTCCGCGCGCGCCGGTCTCGCTCGTGGAAGGTGGAGGACAAGCTCCTCGAGCACGCCGCCCTCTCGGGGTGGGCGCACGCCGAGCTCCCGGAGAGCGCGGTCCTCGTGGACGATCCCGCGGTGGCCAACCTCCTCACTCGCCTAGCCAAGCGGCTGCTGGCCCGCGGGCCGGTGACGGTCTGCGAACGCAGCCGCAAGAAGCGTAAGCTGACACAGAGCGACATAGTGGTCGTCGTCAGCCACAACGACCAGAAGGACCGACTCAGGATCCTCCTCGACGAAATCGGCCTCCCCGACGTCGTCGTCAGCACGGCGAACAAGGTCCAGGGCCTCACCTTCGAGGTCGTCCTCGCCTGGCACCCGCTGGCGGGTCTGCAGGAGGCTGACGAGTTCCACTTGGATCCCGGACGCATGTGCGTGATCCTGACGCGCCACCGCCACGCCTGCATTGTCGTAGGGCGCGAGGGAGACCGAAAGCTCGTGGAGGGCATTCCTCCTCCGACTCCGGCCTATCCGGGCTGGGACCTCGATCCCGCCCTTGATGGCTGGTACGCCCACGAGGGCGTATTCAACACGTTGAGTCCACACCGAATCGCGGTTTCATGACCCCGCGAACAGTGCTGCTTGAGACAGCGGAGCAATCCGCAAGCCCACGCGGAAGAGAGCGCTGGCCCAACTCAAACCCCGACGAGGACTGGTCCGCGCAAAGCCCCGGGTCGGGCTCGCCCGAGACGATCGCGCCTCACGAATCTTGGCGTAGGCTACTGCCATGCGTTCGATGGCGTCACACTTGCTGGTAAGCCGACTTATCATCCCGGCTCAGATCTCCCCTTGGAGAGGCATGGCTCAGGTACCGTTTTTCACCCACAGGCTGAACAATGACAGCCTCGCCTCGGCGCCACAGGAGGCGAACCGTGAGAACTCCGAATTGGGGTCCACGGGGTGATGGCTGAACCTCCACTGCGCCTGTCCCCCGAACAGAAAAAGGTAGTCGACCACCGCGGCGGCCCGCTTCAGGTCATTGCCTGCGCAGGTTCGGGAAAGACTGAATCGCTCTCTCGCAGAGTAGCGGCCCTGATCACTGAAGGTACAGACCCGTCGTCGATCGTCGCCTTCACCTTCACTGAGCGAGCTGCCTCTGAACTGAAAGCGCGGATCGTTCGGCGAGTAGCAGAGAGCCTGGGCGAGCAGTTCCTCGACCGTCTCGGCCCGATGTTCGTAGGCACGATCCACGGGTATTGCTTTCGGCTGCTCCAGGACCATGTCCCTCGATTCGGAAATTACGACGTGCTCGACGAGCATAGACACGCGGGTCTCCTTAGCAGGGAATACAAGCGCCTGGGACTCTCGGCACTGGGACCGAGGCATTGGAGTCCAATTCGCGAATTCACGCACAACGTGGACGTGATTGGGAACGAACTGATCGATACAGCTGCCCTTGCAGGAACGCCACTCGGTGTCTGCTACGCGGCATATCGGTCCATGCTGGACCGATACCACTTCATCACGTTCGGCCAGATCATCTCCCACGCCGTAGATGCCCTCGAAGATCCCTCGGTGTTTGCGCACGTGCACGCGCCTTTGCGGCACCTATTGGTCGACGAATACCAGGACGTCAACCCGGCTCAAGAGCGCTTGATCGAATTGTTGGCACGAGACCCCGTGGAGCTTTGCGTGGTTGGCGATGACGACCAGGCGATTTACCAGTGGCGAGGCTCGGACCTCCGAAACATCCTGGAGTTCGCGAATCGTCGGGCGGGCACTACGACGGTGAATCTGGCCACCAACCGGCGAAGCCGGCCCGGCATAGTGGCGAAGGCCAATTCGTTTGCGGCGACGATTCCTCACCGCTTGGCCAAGTCTATGCAGCATGCCCGAGAGGAGGCACCACACGAAATCGTGCCATGGTCCTCCGCGACCGAGGAAGAAGAGACGACCACTATCGCCGCCACTATTGCGCGGCTGCATAGTGCTGGGCATCGCTATGCCGACATCGCCGTCCTCTACCGCTCAGTGCGCACGTCAGCGCCTCCGCTCATCGAAGCGCTCCGCGAACGCAGGATTCCCTTTCAGTGTGGCGGAAGGACTGGTCTTTTCCTACAGAGTGAGATCGCTCTGTTCGGTGAGACCTTCGCCTGGCTCGTCGATGGTGACTGGAAGGACGAGAGATACGGGAAGCCTCGAAAGGCTGATCTTGGCCAACTGGTGGCGGGGTATCAGGCTGCCTTCGGAGACGTGCAATTCACCGTAGGGATCGAGCGCTACCTGGAGGACTGGAAGCGCTTTACGCTTCGTGGGAATCGCACAGTGAGTCTCGTGGGCGATTTCTATCGGTTGTTGGCCGCTCTTGGAGTCGATTCCGTGGACTCAGACACTGCCGAAGGGGCGGCGCGACTGGGCAGCTATGCCCGCTTCGCCCACGTCCTTGGCGACTTCGAAGCGGTCACACGCCGAGGGCGGTTTGTCGAGACGGACAGCGGCCGGGCATTCAAGGGCGGGCGGGATCGTGGGAAACACTACCTGCGAGGCCTAGCAAACTACCTTGTGCATTACGCGCGTGACGCCTACGAGGAGTTTGAGGGGGAGGAGGTGGCCTCCCTCGACGCAGTTAGTATTCTCACGGTCCATCAGGCCAAGGGCCTCGAGTGGTCCATTGTCTTCATACCGGCTCTGGTGGTCGGGCGCTTCCCCGCACGGGCTGCTGGGCGCACCCAAGACTGGCTTCTTCCCCAGGAGGTTTTCCCAGCTCACAAGCGTGTGCGATATGAGGGAGGAGACAGCGAAGAACGGCGCTTGTTTTACGTTGCCCTTACACGGGCTCGTGACCTTGTCTACCTCTCTTGCTTTGAGCGGAAGAAGAACAGATTCCAGCCTTCGCCGTACCTACTCGAGGTGGCGGGCTCGATAGTTCGGCTTGAGGCGGATCTTCCACTACCAGTCGCGACTTTGGCTGGAAGCGAAGAACCACCGCCGCTGGAGGTCTCTTTCTCGAATCTCGCCTTGTTCCAGGACTGTGGCTACCGCTACCGCCTGCGAGAGGTCTTCGGCTTCGCCTCGGAGATCGCCCTCGAACTCGGATACGGACGAGCGGTGCATCACGTTCTCCGGCAGCTCGCTGAAGTGGCACGAGAGCGGGGAGCAGTTCCCGAGCCAGAAGAAGTAGACGCGATCATCGAATCCGAGTTCTACCTGCCGTTCGCAAACGCTCCCGCCTTCGCCCGGATGCGCGCTGCAGCCGCTCGAGTCGTGCGGACCTATAGCACTGAATACGCTGAGGACCTCCAACGCGTCTTCGCGACCGAGCGTCCCTTTGAACTCCATGTTGCAGACGGGCTGGTGATTGGGCGTGCGGACGTGATCCTCGACAAGGAGGGCGGCGAGGTAGGGGACCTCGCGATCGTCGATTACAAGACCACCAATGATGGGACTCACGACGAGCGCTATCGGATGCAGCTCGCAGTTTACGCAGCCGCGGGGAGAGGCGAGGGTCTGATCGTTAGAGCCGCCTACCTTCATGAACTGCGCGGCGGCACTCGCAGCGATGTGGATGTCAGCGAGGAGACCACAGCGACGGCCATCCGATCAGCGTCCGAGGCGATCTCCTCCATTCGAAGAGGAGAGTTCCGCGCTCGCCCTGACTCCCAGAAATGCAAGGTCTGCGATCTTGCTCAGATCTGCTCCCACAGGGCTGGACCGGCCTGAATAGGAAAGACAATATGGCCCGAAAAAAACGAAAGAAGACGGTTTCCTCCCCGGTTGAAACGGCCGACTACCGCCACCTTGAGAAGAAGCGCAAGAACATCCCGCCGGCGGCGATCGCTGCCGAAGGGCACGTTCCCGAGGTCCCAAAGGCGGAATACCTGTATTGTCCACACCTTCCTCCGGTCTTGCGTCACGACCCCGACGGCGGTGCCGACGCGCTCCCCGACCTCATCGCTGAGGCTGGACGTCGTGTCTTGTCACCGACAGAACAGCGCACGCTAGCGGATGCTCTCAGCAGCCAAGAGCCTTGGCTCGAATGGTCGGAGAAGCGGGAACAGCAACGACGCCGGCTGTTCGAGGTCGACCCTGTCGCACTACATATTCACGAACGCGTCAGCACACGAGCGGTCCTTCGTGCTGCATACCGAGAGGACGTGCAGCGCGAGCTGTTCGCGGATCCGCAGCTGCCATACCAGCAAGAGGTGAAGTTTTATCAGCACGATATTGACTGGACGAATCGACTTATCTTGGGCGACAGCCTTCAGGTGATGTCGTCCTTGGCTCGCCGAGAGAACCTCGCGGGCAAGGTCCAAATGATCTACCTCGATCCTCCATACGGAATCAAATACAAGAGCAACTTCCAGCCTTTGGTAGGGCGAGTTGATGTCAAGGACAAGGACAGCGACCTCACGCGGCAACCCGAGATGGTCAAAGCCTTCCGAGACACCTGGGAACTTGGGGTCCACTCCTATCTGTCGTACCTCCGCGACCGTCTAATCGTTGCAAAGGAGCTCTTGGCGGATACAGGAAGCCTCTTCGTGCAGATGGGCCTCGATAATGTGCATCGCGTGCGCGCCCTGCTCGACGAGGTGTTTGGCCCGCAGAATTTTGTCTCCCAAATCGCCTTCGTGAAGACGACGAGTTCAACGAGCAAGCAGCTGTCTTCGGTCTACGACCAGATCCTCTGGTACCGGAAGACCGATCAAATGAAGTATCGGCCGATCTTCCTGGAGAAGAGGCCAGGGGAGACGGGTGCGACGGGGTACAAGACAGTGCTCCTGCGCAGCGGGGAGACGCTCCCAAGCAGCAGGTTCATCGTCGACGGCGCCCTCCAGTTGCCTGAGGGTGCTGACCTGATCTTCGCCGACAACTACACGTCCCAAAGCCCTGGATCCCGATACGATGTGCTTCTTGACGGGCGCACGTACCGTCCGGAGCCCGGTTACTGGAAGACCGACGAAGGTGGAATGGCCCGCATTCTCAAGGCGGGCCGACTGGGCGGCAGCGCGAAGCGAAAGTACCCAGGGTATCTCCGACGAATCTCAGATTTTTCTGCCTATCCGTTAGGAAACGTATGGACAGACACCCTCGGGCAAAACCAGTTCGGCGGCAAGAAGTGCTATGCGACACAGACTGCCTTGAAGGTCATCCAGCGCTGCATGCACATGACAACCGACCCTGGCGACCTGGTACTTGACCCTACATGCGGCAGCGGCACGACCGCTCTCCTCGCCGAATAGTGGGGGCGGCGTTGGATCACGATCGACACGGGCCGGGTCGCTCTGACGACTGCACGGCAGCGACTCCTGACGGCACGGTATCACTATTACCGCCTACGGCGCGTCAGTGCTCAGGACCTGAAGCGCAACCCGCAGGGAGCCTGGTTGCGGGATACTCGCTCGGAGATTTCGGGACCTTGTACGATCGCTTGCAAGACCGTCCCTCACATCCAGCCGGCAAGCGGGGTCGCCCAAAATGCGAATCTAGATCCGATCTTCGACAAGCACGAATCGTTGCTGGAGGAGGCCCTTGCTCTTTGCAATACCGCTCTCAGCAAGGTATCTGCTGCGACTCGGAAGCAACTCAGCGAGAAGCTAGCTTCGAAGCAGCAGGAGGAGGGAAAGGGATCAGTCACCGAGGGTGACCGGCGGCGCTGGAGCCTCCCTGCGACGGGGAAGAGCTTCGAACACTGGACGGTCCCCTTTGAGGCGGACAACGCCTGGCCAGCTGCCTTGCGACGGGCTGTTGTCGCCTACCGCACCACCTGGCGCAAGAAGCAGGATGAGATCGACGCTTGTATTGCAGCAAACGGAGACCAGGAAGATCTGCTTGACGAACCAGAAATTGTGAAAGGCGTCCTCCGGGTCACCGGACCGTTCACGGTTGAGGGCGTACGGCCAGCCGAACTCTCGCTCGGCTCCGAGACCTCACTCGAGGTGGAAGGGACCAGCAGCGCAGGCAAGAACTTGCACGCCTATCTAACGCGAATGGTGCACTTGTTGCGAGACGATGGACTCACGTTTCTTGACAACAAGGTGCGCCGTTTTCACCGCCTAGAGGCGGTTTTTGAAGCTTCCACTGGATCCGCCATTCATGCCGAAGGCAGTTTCGATGAGAGCGATCCCGAAGGATCCAATGCCGTTGCGGTCGGCTTCGGGCCTCAATACGGACCAGTGACTGCGGAGCAGGTCGAGGGACTCATTCGCGCGAGCAAGCGTTACGACGAGCTAGTCATTGCCGGTTTTAGTTTCGACGCAGAGGCATCTGCGGCTTTGCAAGACGTGACTCACCCGGCCTTGCGCGTCCACCAAGCCTACATTCGGCCCGATGAGAATGCGGCGATGGACGGGCTGCTCAAGCCCGACCGAGGGAGCCAGCTTTTCTCGGTGTTCGGCCAGCCCGAGGTGATCCTCACCCAGGCTGGAGACGGATGTTGGACCTGCGACCTGGCAGGAGTCGACATCTATGACCCAGTCAACAACATCGTGAGATCGACTGGGGCAGAGAAGGTGGCGGCATGGTTCCTTGACACTGACTACGATGGGCGGTGCTTCTGTATCTCGCAGGCGTTTTTCCCCGACAAGACTGCCTGGGAGAAGATCGCCAAGGCGCTAGGCTTGGACACCGACGCTGAGCCGTTTAGTTCCTACAGCTCCACCACGTCGCTTCCGTTCCGAGGTGGCGAGAGCAGGAAGATCGCAGTCAAAGTGATCGACCCTCGAGGCAATGAGGTAATGACCGTGCGAAAGCTCGAGGACTAGCCAGTGGCCAAGAAGGCGAAGCGCCGGAAGGCATCTAGTCCAAACAGCAAGGGCGAGCGACTCCCTACCCAAGCAGTCGCGAATCCCGTCGTCAATAGCCCATATGAACAGCCGAAGAGACACTGGGTCTATCAGGTAGGTGAGGGGGAGCCCTACTTGATGGACGGGCGGCGTTCCGCCAGCTATTTCTACAAGACGAAGAAGACCGGCACGACCCAGGATGGGCTGTTTCGGGACGAGCAGAGTGACGAGCTTCCGCTCGTCAATCGGCTGAGGCACGACGTCGAGCGCTGGCGCGGGTCCAACTACCGAGGAGCCACGCCAGCAACACGTGACCTCCTTATCTATTGGGTGCCCATCTCTTACTGACGGAGTCTGCAAGGGTTTACGACGCGCCAGGGCACCGTCCGGAGCAAATTGGTCATGAGGCAATGAGGCAACGCTGAGGGGCCTGTTCATGGACGACGTAACGCTGGGGGCGAGACGTCAAGGAAGTGGCCATTGCTAAGGTTGAGAAGGCCAACCAACGAACACAGCCGGAGGGCACCAATGGAATCGGACCCCACGACCGACCTGACGCAATTGGGGAGCTTCGCTGAACTCCGAGATTTCCTCGACCGACGGCGAGAGGAGCCGGGCTCGTTCGAGGACTTCGAACTCGAACTCGGGAAACGGATGCGTGCCATTGAGAAGGGCAAGGGAGTGGCCTCTGCTAGTGTTCGGAAAGGGTCGGTAGCCAACCGACACCAACTGGAGGCCAGCGATGGGATCGCACACCACGACCGACCTGACGGAGTTTGAGAGCCACGCTGAACTCCGAGATTTCCTCGACCGACGGCGAGAGGAGCCGGGCTCGTTCGAGGACTTCGAGCGGGGGCTCGCGAAGCGATTTCGGACCCTAGAGAACGACCTCAAGGCGCAGCAGCTAGCGCTCTACGACATTGACGCTCAGGTCATTCAGGTGGGAGGGCAAGAGCTTCGGCGGTGCCTGAAGAAGGAGCCGAAGACCTACCTGAGTTCGTCTGGGCCGGTGACGGTGGCACGAAACCTGTTCCGGCCGTCGAGTGGAGGCAAGAGCGTCTGCCCGCTTGATCTGCGCGCGGGACTTGTTGGAGGCTTGTGCACGCCAGTCCTCGCACGGCAGGTGAGCTACACAATGGGGCACATGACCTCCGCAGGGACGGCGGCCTTGTTCGCCGAGTTCGGGGTCGAGGGGCCGTCGAGTAGCACCTGTGATCGGATTCCGAAAATCGTCGGGGAAGTGTGGGAGCGCAGCCGGGAGCGGTGGGAAACAGCGCTTCGAGAGCAGGAAGAGATCCCCGCTGAGGCCAAGGTCATGGCCGTGTCGCTGGACGGCGTCATGGTGCCCGACAAGGAAGCGCAGCGGGAGGCCAAGGCCAAGCGGGAGGAGAAGAAGAAGAGCCTCAGCAAGCCCTCGGGTGGGCCCGCCGGCTACCGGGAGGTGGGCTGCGGAACAGTGTCGCTGTTCGACGAGGAAGGCAGGCGCCTAGAGACCGTGCGCTACGGTCGAGCACCGGAGCACAAGAAGAAGACGCTGACAGAGCAACTCGACGCCGAGGTGGCCTCGATCCTCGCCGTGAGAAGCGACCTCGATTTGGTCGCGCTGGCTGACGGCGCCGAGGAGAACTGGCGCTACTTCGCTGGCCCCACGTGGGAGCATGCGACCAAGATCGTGGACCACGGTCACGCCTGCCAGCACCTCAAGGCTGGGCTCACCGCGTATTTCGGCGCGGCAGAGGTAAAAGGCAGAGCAGAGTACGAGCGGCTCAAGATCATTCTCAAGGACCAACCTGGTGGTGTGGACGAGGTGATCGCCGAGTTGCGTAAGCGCGAGCGCAAGCTTCGCAAGAAGAAGCGGAAGAAGCGGAAGAAGCGTAGCGAGCAACTACGGAAGGAGCGCCAGTATTTCGAGAACCAGCGCGAGCGAATGGACTACGCGCGCTACCAAGAACTCGGCCTTCCCATTGGAAGCGGGGTCGTCGAGGCGGCTTGCAAGACCCTCGCGACTCAGCGCCTAAAGCGCTCTGGCATGAGTTGGAGCGCCGGCAAGCAACCGATACTGACAATCCGAAGCCTGCAGCAGAGTAGCCGCTGGGGCAGAGCATGGCCGCTCATTGCGGCAGAATTCCGGAAGCGCCCGCTAGTCGTGGTTGTTCAAGACGGCCTGAAGACCTTCCGCCAGCCAGGCTACGCCGTGGCCGCATAGTCGCGACTGGACACTTTTCCTCTGCGTCAGTTCCAGGGCGGCACCCCCTCTCGATCCCCTGGAAGCTACGGTCGAGAGGGGCACCCCCCTTGGCGAGGGTGGCCGCTAGGACAGAGCGTGCGCCGAAGGCGCGCTCAGCTCACTTGAGGAGTTCGGAGATCCGCTGGAGGAGTGTATCCAGCTCGGCCTCCTCCGCGCGGTGGAAGGCGAGCGACGCCTTGAGGTGCCGCCCGCGCCGCACCTCCTCCCGAAGGTGCACGCCGAACTCATGGTTGGTGAGCCGCTCGAGTGCAAGCTCGCCAGGGACCTTGGTTGCCGCTTCGAGCTTGCTCTTGATCTGTGCGATCTTGAGCTTGAGCTGGCCTTGTTTTGCCATTTCGCCAGCCTTCTTGGCGGCGCCCTTGAGCATCCCGAACAGCCCGCCGCCGCCGCCACCCTCGCTCCCCTTGCCCGCCTCTTCCAGCTCCGCCTCGGCGGCCGCGAGCTCCGCGCGCAAGGACTCAATCGGCTCGAAGGGGTCGTCAAGGCCGGCCTCGATCGCGCCAGTCTGGATCTCCTGACGCGCGTCGTTGAGCTCGTCCGCGTTCTTGCTGATGCGTTCCTTGAGCTCGACGATTTCCTCCTCGTTCTCCGAGCAGCACTTTCTGACGGACTTGCGCCGGCCCTCCATGCGGGCCTTGAGAAGTCGCGTCGCAGTGCAGGGGTAGGCGCCCGCTTGCGGGCGGACGGCAGCGTTCCTAGAGCCCAGGTAGCGCTGGATTCGGCCCTTCTCTTGGTCGAGGAGCGTCTGTTCGCGGACTGCGTTGGGGGGAAACTTGCCGACGCTTCCGAGCATGGCGCGGGCCGCATCGAAGTACTGCAAGCCCGTCAGGGCGCGTGCGATCGAGAGCCGGAGCTGCTTGGTCTCGAGCGGCGTGACCTCCTGACTGAGTCGCGCATGGCAGAGGCCGATCGCCATCTTCAGCGAGCCAGCGAAGAGGTTGGTCTTCTCGTCGGTCCCCTGAACCGTATGGGCCATGAGGGTTGGGTTGTTGGAGAGGAGCGCGCCGCGGCCGTAGTCGACCAGGAGCTCCACGCAGGCCACGTCCATTCCATGGCCTAGGCGCAGGTCGGGGTTCTTGCTCGAAGGGTAGAGGGCCCAGGCGAGCTGGACCAAGCGCAGGTGCGCCGTGCCGTCCTTGGAGAGCTGGTGCGCGAGCACCGCCATGATCAGGTGGTGGTAGGGCTCCTTGGGGTGCTCACGCGCAATGTATGCGTGCACGGCGGTGGCTGCCTTGGCCCTGTCCTCGCTCACGAGGCCGCTCATGCGGTTGAGCGAAACCCGGTACAGGACGCCTTGTCCGTAGCGTTCGGCGTCGGCGATCACCTCCAGCGCCGGCCGGCAGCTGGGGTCGTCCTGGAACGCGTAGCGCGAAAGCTTTTCGGCGCGTTCGACCTCGCCCTGGAGCAAGAACACTCGACCTTGCCCCGCCTTGCCCGTCGCGGAGAGCGCAGGCACGCTGCTCGCTTCGACCTGGCGGTAGAGGCGAAGTGCTTCCTCGAGGTACTTCTGGTTGCCGGACTGCTCGTAGCGCCACACCGCCTGGCCAGGCTCGTCCAGAGAGGGAGGCGCCTCCTCGGCCTCGACCGCCTCGAGGCCGGCGAAAGAGGCGCGGACCTGGATCGAGCCGGCCTGGTTCCCTTGCTGCGCCTGGGAGTGCGCCTCCTTTGGACCCAGCGGGGGCTTGGCGTTGAGGACGCGCCGGAGGTCGAGCGCGGCCGCCTTCGCGCTGGGGTAGCGGTCGTCCCGCTCGCGAGCGCAGAGCCCACGCATGACCTGGGCCGTGCCGGCCCCCACCTTGGGGTTGATCGTGCGCGGGTCGGGCACGTCGTTGGTCATTTGGAGGGTGAGGATCCCGATCACCGAGTCGGACTCGTAGGGGAAGCGCCCCGTGACGAGCCGGAAGATCGTGATCCCCAGCGAGAAAAGGTCCGCGCGGACGTCGCACTCCTCGACGCCCAGGGCCTGCTCGGGTGACATGAACTGCGGCGTCCCAATGATCATGCCCTCGGGGTCCTGGCTCTCGTCTTCCCGCTCGCGCCGCGCCTTGGCCAGGCCGAGGTCTGCGAGCTTGGGGATCCCGTCGCGCCCGATCAGAATGTTCTCGGGCTTCACGTCGCGGTGGACCATGCCGTGTGACTCGGCGCACACCAGGGCGTCGGCCACCGCCAACGCCAGCGCCAGGGCCTCGCCCTGAGGCATGACCCCTCCCGGACGCTGCGCCAGGAGTTCCTTGGCCGTCACGCCGTCGACGAACTCGAAGGCCACGTACTGGATCCCCGTGCGCGGGCACTTGCCCTGGTCGATCACCCCGACCACGTTCTGGTGCGCGAGCTTCGCCCCGGCCTTGGCCTCCGCCTGGAGCCGATCAACGAAGGTCGGGTCCTCCATGGCGAGCGAGGGGTTGAGCACCTTCAGGGCGACCAGGCGGTCGAGGCTGGCCTGGCGCGCCTTGAACACGCGGCCCATGGCGCCTTCGCCGATCTGCTCCAGGATCTCGTAGCCGGCGATCGTAGAGCCAGGCCCGAGCGACTCGACCGCAGCGGCGTCTGAGTCTCCAGGGAGGCCAGGGGGGAGCTCCTGCAGGACGCCCGAGGCCGAAAGGTCGAGAGACTCGTGCGAGCCGGCGAGAGCCTGCGCTTGCGCCTGATGGCGAGCGCTCGAAGCCTGAGCGTAGAGCGTGGCCAACACGCGAATCACTCCCACGTACTTCGAGTCGTCGGCCATGCCGCGGCGGAGGTGACATAGGAAGGTTGTGCCCCCCTTGCGCGACTGGCTGACCTGAGCAGCGCTGTCCACCAGGGCTTCGTGGATCGGAGCGGGCACTTGGATACCCCGGGCGAGAAGGCCGTCGACGCCCGCCTTCCAAACCGAAGCGGTGTAGAGCCCCATGCTCTCGACTCGGCCGGCCCCCTCAGGCCCGCTGAGGCTAGGGAAGGACTTTCCAAGCTGTGTTAGGAGGTCTGCCTCGGCGCTCACCCAGGGGAGCGTACCACGACGAGCGGCGTCCGGTGTCGGGACTGCGAGGAGAGGAAAGCGGCATCGCGGCTAGGTTCAATCTGTCGGAGAAGCGGCTTCCCGGCTGTCCTGGGGGTGGAGGGAATCGGCTTCCCGCCTGGCGGATTCGGGCTCTATTGTGAGGTCCCGGACGAAAGAGCAGGGGCCGCTTGGACGTCGCCGTCAGTTCGCGGCGCTTCTCCTTGGCCGTCGCCTTCAAGTCCCGAATCTGAATCTCCTGGTCCGGCGGCGAGGCCGAGATGGATAGCGCGATCGCGACGAGGGTCAAGGGGGCGAGGAACCAAAGAATCGAGCGAAGTCGGGACATGTGATCTCCTGTCGCCAGAGTGCTAAGCCCTGGTGCTCCTCCACGCCCTTTCGGATCGGCGACCCGGCGTTGGCTAGGTGAAGGAGCGGTGCGAGAGGCGCAACGGGCGTGCGGGTCCGCGGGGCTGACCGCCTCCGCAGCCTCACCGCGCTTGAGGGGTTTGCTGCGCGGGGACGCTAGCCTTGCCACTCTCTTAGCGGAGGTGCAGTGAGGGACGAGTCACTACGAAGGCTCAAGCGTGGGCTCGAGGCGGGCGGAGAGGTGCAGATCCTGCTAGCTCAGGTTCGATCCGGGACGCTCCAGGAGGACAACCTCCAGTTGGCTGCGTACCTCGGGCATGAACCTGCGGAGTCGGCGACCGGACTTCGTCTCGAGCGCTTCTTGAGCATCTCTGATTGGCTTTGGGGGCTATGGGACTGGGGTGGAGCGCTCCAAGGCCAGGTCTTGCGTTTGATCTTGCAAGGGCTACTTCCCCTGTGGGAAGGGGAGTCAGCGTCAGCGATACCGCGCGCCGCCTTCGAGCGAATCGAACTCGCTCTCTCGAAGGGAGTTCGGCTGGGCCAAGACCAGACCGAGAATCTCCGGCTGCAGCTCTTGGAACTTGAGGCCGAGACCACCGAATCAGGTCAGTCCGAGCTGGTGAAGGCCTTCCGGATTGCGGTGGGTGTTGTTGAAGGACGCTGGGAGTCTTCCTGGGACGAGGATTACCCGGTCTCTGTTGGAGAGTTGGCAGCGAGAGAAGCGTGTGGAACGGCGCGTTCGTCACTCAGGGTCACTCAGATAGGCGTCGACTTGCTTGGCTGGGGCTTGGAGGATCTCCGCCTAGCCATTCGGCAATCCTTGTTGAGCTCCGTACTCGACGGGGCGAGTTACGCGAAGCCCGACGGGGTCAGCGCCAGAGCCAGGTCCCGGATCGTTACCTTCGAGCAGCGGCGGGGCGGGCGAGAGACACAGCACATCGAGGAGCGTGGCTGGGCCTACCTGCCCAATTTGCCGTTCGCGGAGGAGGTGGAGCAGTTGGGGCGCGACTCCGAAGAAGCCAGTTCGGTGTGCGCCGATTGGCGTTCTGACGACGACGCCGTGTTCTTGCAGGTCTTTGTTCAGTTCGCCTCGTCTTCGGGTCAGCCCTCAGGGTTCACCTACGGAGTGAGGGGGGAACACCCCGAGCATCTCGAGGTCGTCGTGCGAATCGCTGCTCCCTGCGTCACCAGGGTCTGGTTCGAGGCCAGCATGCTGGCATGGGCGGCGCTGAGTCCAGTGGTGACACTCAGCAGCGCATTCAAGGAGATCGGAAGAGAACCGCTTCGGATCTACTTCGACGCAGGATCAGGCAAGCCGGCAGGTTGGCTGGGAGTGAGTGAGCCAGAACTGGTGGTCGCGATCCTCATGACCTGTCGCGTGTCGGAGTTGAGCCTCGGTAGCGAGGCTGGCTTGAGCGTCCTCGAGTGGATCGCGCACCGAGTCCGCGGAGACGGGTTCGAGCCGCCGCGGCTCGCGGTTCACTCGCAGAGCGATACCAGCGCTGAGCAGGAGCTCCTCGTCGAGCAGATCCACCGCAGCTCAGCTTGCTAGCGGGACCCGTCGAGAAGAAGGCCTTCCGGACGGATGCTGACTACTGACCTCGCCCCGATTCGTGGACACGCCGGTTGTGCGGCGGCGCCGCTTTGCGTCGAAATGTCCGTCTTTCCTACGTTCGATTCGAAGGGTCGTAGCGGGCTTCGGCTCGGGTCTTCCAGTGGGTGTAGACTCCTCCGGTGCCACCCCCCACCCTCTCCGTCGTCGTGCCCGCTTACAACGAGGCGGGCGTGATCGGCCACACCCTCAAACGCGTTCACTCCGTCTTGGAGCCGCGCGGAGACACCTGGGAGGTCGTCGTCGTTGACGACGGCTCGATAGACGCGACGGCCGCCGAGGTCGAAGCCTTCTTGGCAGACCACCCCCAAGTCCGACTTGTTCAGTTCTCTCGGAACTTCGGCCACCAGTGCGCTGTGACCGCTGGTCTTTGCGAGGCCCGAGGAAACTACGTGGCCGTGTTGGATGCAGATCTCCAAGATCCCCCTGAGCTCCTCTGCGAAATGTTGGACAAAGCTGAGGAGGGATACGACGTCGTGTATGGCGTGAGGGGGACTCGAAAGGGTGGCCTGCTCAAGCGCTTTGCCTACTGGCTCTACTACCGCCTCTTCGAGCTCGCGAGTGAGCACCAGGTGCCTCTCGACGCGGGCGACTTTTCGCTCATGAGCCGGCGCGCGGTGAACGCGATCAACGCGCTTCCTGAGCGGAACCGCTACGTGCGGGGCCTGAGGAGCTGGGTCGGCTTCCGACAGATCGGAGTTCCCTACGAACGGCCCGATCGGGAGCACGGCCAGCCAAAATACGGCTGGATTCAACTCGTCAGGCTCGCCCTCTCTGGCCTCCTCTCCTTCAGTCGCGTCCCGCTCAAAGCCTCGAGTTGGCTTGGGGTCGTGACGGCTGGTTTGGGCTTCGCATGGGCGCTCAAAGTGACCTACATGAAGCTCCGCTACGGAACGTCGCCGGCGGGGTTCTCTGCGGTCATGGTCGCGGTGCTCTCTCTGGGAGGCTGCAACCTGATCGCGATCGGAGTCATGGGGCACTACCTCGGACGGGTCCTTGATCAGGTAGAGGGACGGCCTCACTACGTGATCGCTCGGAGGGTCGAGGCCGAGCCAGCAGTCTCGGAGGACTCGGAGTGATCGTCGTCACGGGAATGCACCGCTCTGGGACGTCTTTCCTCTGTCAGTTACTCGCAGCCGTCGGGGTCGAGTTCGGCGCGAGCAGGTCGTGGCTCCCAGCCGACGAGTGGAACGAGCGGGGCTACTACGAGGCTACGGACGTGCTCGATCTCAACAGCGTCCTCCTGACCGGATTTCCTCGTTCCAAAGGGAGGCTCAAGGCGGCAGCGAGCCAAGTGGCCTACCTCGCTCTTCCAGGCCCGAAGACTGCGGTTCGACGCGCTCGAAGGCGCCGATTGGAGCTCGAGCGTGTCGCCGCGGGGCATGCCGGGGAGGCCGTCAAGGATCCGCGCTTCTGCCTCACGCTCGGGTGCTGGCTTGAGGTCGCAGAGATCGAGAGCGTCGTGGTGTGCCTGCGTCATCCTCAGTCCGTGGCTCACTCCCTCTGGCGCCGGCAACGAGTTCCGCGCTGGGTAGCGCTCCGCTTTTGGAGTCACCACATGAACGCGCTCTTGAGCCAGCTCCCGCTGGACCGCAGCGTTCCGATTCGGTTCGAGCACCTCCAAGACCCCGAGCTAGCCCCCGAGCAGTTGGAGTTGCTTCGTCGCGGGCTGTCCCTGACGGCCAGTCCCGAGGACATGGTTCAGGCGCGCGCGCAGACCTTCAGCGCACGACTCGTGCACGCAGTCGACTGGGACCCCCTGCCTGCCTACGCGGCCAAGACATGGGCGCGGCTAGAGGAGTGGGCTGAAGAGTATCGAGGACGCTGCGAGACGGACCGGCCGGCACGGGTCTGACCGTCGTTGGGCTCAGCACACCGCTCGCCCTCCCGGCCTAACGAAAACGGCGCCACCAATTCCACCTCAGCTCGACCTCGCTCCGATCGCCCGGATCGACTCGGATGAAGCCCGAGGGGTCGCCCGGAATCGGAACCCTTTCGATCCTGACGCCGGGCTCCAGCGCCTCCAGCCCAGGCGCGTGGTGAAAGCGGAGGACCACAGGTCCGCTCAGGTCCTTGAGTAAGAGGCGACCTGAACGCGCCTCAACCTTGCCTTGGCCCGAAGCGATCCACCCCGTGGGTCGAGCCACTCGATACAGGCGGTAGTGTCCGGCGTCGAGGACCTCCGCAAAGTAGCCGCTCGCGACGTGGTCGAGGAGGGCATGCCCGTGTTTACTCGTAGCCACGACCCACTCGACGGCGTAGCGATCGAGGAGCCCGGGGATCTCTTCTGGCCGAACCTCCGCAAGGGGGCGGCCGAGAAAGAAGGGAGGGTGGACGCTCCAGATCGCCGCTAGATTTGGCTGTGCCGCGTCCTTGAAGGTCAGCGTTTGCCTTGACAACACTGACGGCAAGACCTGCGCCAGTTTGTCGCTTGGGATCAACTCTGCGAGGACGCGGCCTTGGCCTGGGCGAGCCTGGAGCAACTCGATCGCACGCCAGCCGTCTGGGCCAAGGCGATTGCTCCTCAAGGGGGCGTCCACCATGCGCTTTCCCTCGATTGCGAGCGAGACGCAGATCAAGGTCATGCCAATGATTCCGACCAAGCGTCGCGATTGCGCCGAGCGGGTCCAAGCCCAAGCTTTACGGACGCCCTCAGGGGCGACGACAAGCGCCGCGAAGATTGCCAGGACCACCAGTCGGTAGGGTTGGAGTCGGCGAAGAGCGTCGAGCGGCAAGTAGGTCAAGACGAGCGCTACGGCGATTGCGGCCAAGAGCCCGACCTCGAGGCGGCGCAGCGGAGCCGGGCGTCCGTTACGAGGGCGCGCGCCAAGACAAGCGACCACGCCGAGGAGCCACAGACCCCAGCGGAGGCCCAGCATGCTGCCTTGGTAGCCACGTCCCGGAACGACAAGAGAGAGGAGGTCTGGGACGAGTTGATTCCGCGGGGCCAAAGCCCCGACCGGAAGTCCGGCTTGGTCGACGTGGAGCGCGAGCGGGATTAGCCACGGAGCGTTGAGCAGGAGTCCGATCCCAGCCGTCGTGGCAGCGAAGCGGAGGGAGCGGGCCAGCCCGGGTCCGCCCGCGGAGATTCGCCTCGCGGTCAGGGCCAGGAAGAGGAGCGCCACCACCGGGGGGGCGAGGACATGTGCCCCATAGCCGAGGGCGAGCACAGTCAGCGCGGCTTGGGTTCGAGGGCGCGGGCGCTCTAGCCCTGAGGCAAAAAGTCCTGCGAAGACGACCAAGACGAGGCTGCCTAAGAGCCAAGCGTAGGTTCCTCCTCGCACCATGTGGCGCAAGAGCGGGTCGAGTTGGAGGGCCACCACGCTCAGCGCTACGACTGCGAGCCCTTGGGCAGGGCTCCCACGCGCGCGAGCCAATCCACCAAGTGCGAGGGGGATCAAGAGCGTGACCCCCAGCCCCCACAAGGCGTAAGCCCGGATCGGGCCCAGGACCGGGGTCAGGAACCTGCCGAGGCTGGCCGCGAGGGGAGAGTCGAGGTCGACGGCTCCGTGCGGATAGCCGGCGACGACTTTGGGGTCGTAGCCCCGGGTTGTGCCGATCTCCTCAACCAGTCGCGCGTCCGCGCTAAATCGAAAGCAGTGGACCGGGTGATCGAGCCAATCTCCAGGCTTGCCCTCGACGAGCATCGGCCAGAGCAGCACCACAGCAAGGATCCCGTGGAGGAGGAACAGGAGCGCGACGCAGAGAGTTGGGAGCCGCGAGGGGGCGGCGCTGGGACTCGAGGTCGAGGGGGGGAGCATCGCGAAGATAATACTCGACTGGCCTGAGGGGTTACCGCGCCACGACGGAGCGGTGGCCAACGGCCAACGGCCTGCTCTCGGACCGGGCGTCGGCCTGGGCCTAGCCGGGTTTGCCCCCTTGAGGGTGTCGGACTAGAGGGAGTTCACGATCATGAGCGGTCACGTGGAGCGTTGTTGCCGGCATAAGAGCTGGTCGACAGTGACCCCCGATCGTGCGCTCCCGTCTTGGATCCGCGCGCGGTCGAGGCCTTGGGGAGTATCGGGCCTCGAGCCGAAACCGCGGTCCCTGCACTTATCGAGGCCTATCGAAGGGGTGAAGACACTTTGGCTTTGCGCGCCTTTCAGGCGCTGGGGAAGATCGGTCAGCCCGCGGTTCCAGGGTTCGTGAAGCTCCTCCAGGACAAGGGACCAGAGGCTCGCCTAGCCGGCGTCAAAGGCCTTCGCTTGATCAAGGGACAGGCGACGGTCGCTCCCTTGCTTTCAGTCCTCGCTGACCGAGAGCTATCGGTCCGCCGAGCCGCGGCAGGGGCTCTGACCACGCTCGACGAGGCTTCCTCTCCCCTCGACCCCCGCCTGGTAGCAGCGCTCGGAGACTTGGACGCCAGGGTCCGCGCTGGTGCCGCCCTCGCGATCGGGAACCTGGTCGGCACCAAGGCAGGCCCAGCCTCCAAGTCTCTCGCGGCCATGCTGCGCGACCGCAACGACTACGTGCGCGGCTGCGCGACCTATGCCCCTGGGAACATTGGAACCGAAGCAGGCTTCGCCTCCGCGGAGATCGGCGAGCTCCTCGAGTGCGAGGACACTTTCCCGCGCGAGCGAGCGCTCGAGGCGCTGCAAGCCTTCGGCCCCAAAGCGGCCCCGGCAGTCCCAGCGTTGATCAGGGCACTCCGGCGGGAGAGGTCTCGCGCTGAGGTCGAGGACGTGCTCTGGGTCTTGAAGAGGATTGGGCCTGGAGCGGGGGAGGCCGCACCCCTTGTTTTTGAGGTCTGGGAGAAGGCACAGCGCGAGCTGAAGGGGAAGGCCCTCACCAGGCACAGCGACTTCGCATTGGGAGCGCTCGCCGGGATTGGTGCCAAGGCGGTCCCCCACCTCAGTCGGGCCTGCCGAACCTCCAACGAGGAGCTGCGCTCGAGCGCCATATATGCCCTCGGGAAGGTCGGCCTGCCCGCACTCCCCGTGTTTCGAAGCCTCCTCAAGGACGAGGACCCTCACGTTCGCCGTGAGGCCCTCAGAGTTCTCTGGACGTGTGGCCGCGTCGGCGACCTGCGATTCGCCCTGCTTCCCGATCTGCTGGAGGCACTCGACGACATCGACTCGCGCGCTCGCTTCTTTGCCTGTTGGGCGATCAGGCGACTCAGGGCTCCTGCCCTCCCGGCCCTTGTCCAGACCCTGACGACGGGCAGCCCGACCGCGTCTGCGGGGGCGGCTTCGTCGATCTCGCGCATAGCGACTGGGGTCTTGCTAACAGTCCCAAGCCTGATTCGCGCTGCCAACCCCTCGTCGGATTGGAGACTGGCGAGCCCAGTCAGATACGCCGTCTCGGAGGCCCGCAAGGCGCCGCCTGAGGCCTGGCCTAGAGCCTGGGTCGCGGCCCTTGAGTTGGAGCTCGCCGATCGCGCTCCTCCCCGAGAGCTGTTGCCCGCCTACGAGGTCGTGGTCGGGAAGGGCTCCTTGCTTGCGGCCGACGCTTGCTGGCGACAGGTCGAGATCCTGGCGGGGGAGGCACGGGTGACTTCACTCCGAGCCGAGCTAGAGCGCCACGCGAAACTGTTCCCGAATCGGTATCGCGAGGCGCGCAAGAGCGCACTCAAGGACCCTGGCGCGTTCATACGCCAGATCCGAGGGACCTCCCCGCGCGATCCCAAGCTCGAGAAGCGACTCGCGGCGGGGAAGTTCGAAGCCGCGATCTCACTCATGGAAGGCTCTGGGACGGACTTTCTTGTCCTCGACCGCCAGAAGGGTGAGCCGCTCCAGTGGAAGCGGGTCCGAGGCGTGGTCGTGATCGCGAGCAATAGGCGCGACCTGAGTCGCCTCGAGCCCCGAGAGTGGACCCGGGCGGAGGTGCGCGAGAATCCAGATCTGGCCTGGCTCAGCCTGACGACTCTCCGTGTCGAGGTCGAAGATCCGCAGGAGAAGCACGCTCTGAGTCGCTCTCTCGAGAATTGGCTCAGCTTCGCGGTGGCCTTCACCGGCGCTGGGAAGGCACGCCGTCCGGCCCCTTTCGAATACCGATCCCAGAACGTGTCGGTCGGGACCGCGCTGGGCCTGATCCTGGGCAGTCACGGCCTGACCTGGACTCAGGGGCTAAAGGGGATCTACCTCGACATTCAGGAAGTGGCTCCCTCCAAAGTCGACCGGCAACCAGCGAAGCGCCCCAAGAAGGCTCTGGTGGACCCGTGGGTCGGACGGACGGTGCGCAGTCAAGTGCCGCAGGGGATCGTCAAGCCTCGCTAGACCGCACTCGTCAGCTGCCGACGCGGAATCGCTTGGCCCAAGAGTCTGGGTGAGGACAGGGCTGACAGCTCATCCTAGGCCCGTCCCCGCGGTAATGCAGTGCGGTGTCGCGGTTTGGACTCCCGCTGGACCCTGGGATCGAGCGGGGACGACGGCGTTGAACTGCCTCACATTAGAGATCCAGCGTCGACTCGAACGGACCAGGCGCGCGGTATCTTCCCCTGCAGCCGGGGGGGCACGATGACCGAGGAACCTGAGGAGAACGCCTACAACCAGATCGCCGACAAAGTCGGGTTGGTCCCCAACGTGCGCGGCAAGGACAACCTGATTCAGGGTGCGGTCGTGGGCGTGTTCGTCCTCGTCGGCGCCGGAGTCGGTTTCGCCATGGGAGGAGACATGACCGGGGCCGGCCTGGGAGTCCTGGCCGGCCTCGTGTCGGGGGGCCTGATCAGCGGCTTGGTCCTGATGGTCATAGGCCTACTCCGCAAGTGAGCGTGTCCCCGAGAGACGCATGAGCCTGGCTGCCGGAGGGGGTTGTTAGAACAGTGGATCGGAGCCTGCGGGTGTAGCAGTTCTCACGTGAGAACTGCCCCAGTGAGAATCCGCGCGATCAACGTCCAGCATTTCTGCCGCGGCGGAATCCCAGCATTTCTGCCGCGGCAGAATCCCAGCATTTCTGCCGCGGCAGAATCGGGGGCTTGCGCGGAGATCGATCACTTCCACCCGACTCTTGGAACGAGCTCCTTCAATCGCTTCTTAGTCCCACGGGGCCATGGGTGTCGCGAGTCCTCCCTGACCCTGAGTTCTGTGAGCGAGTGACCCTTGAGAAGTTCAAACAGGGCTTCGACTCCCGATCCTGTCAGGGCGCCCACGAGCTCGAGGGAATCGAGCCGACTCAGCCACGGCGCACCGCTCAGCCAGCGGGCGAGATCGTCCGCTGTCTCGGCACCTGACCTTAGGCCGATGTGACTCAGCCGAGGAAAACTAGCGGACAACGCGCACTTCAAGCGTCGGGCCGTCTCAGGGTCCTTGGCGTCCCCGAGGTCGAGCTGGAGCAGCTCGAGGGCTGTGCCGGGGCGAGGCGCTCGTGAAGGGCGAGGCGTCGTCGGTGGGACCCCGTCGGGGGAGTTCGGGCCGGGCGCCTCGAGCCTTGAGTTGCTCGTGGGCCGGACCCGGCCAGGCGTGGTCGAGGCGGCGCTCCTTCGCGAGGCGTTCCCGCTGGGCGTCGCGTGGGCTGTGACGCCGCTAGGAGGCGGAGCGCCGGACTGAGTGGCGGCCAGCGCGACGATTCCAGTCGCGACGAGCACGACGAGGAGCGGCCCGAGGATTCGGGCCACGCCCGAAGCGGCGCCTTCGGTCGCGGCGGCCACGACGGCCGCTGCCGCCGGGGCAGCCGGTGCTTTCGTCAGCCCTTGGCGGAGGAGCGCGATCACCAGCGGTCCGGCGAGGCTGGCGTTGAGCGAGAGCTCCTGGCGGAGTTCTTCCAGTCCGCGGTTCAGGCGGGAGTCCACGGTGCCCTTCCTGGTTCCCGTGGCGTCGGCGACTTCCCGCAAGGTCAGGCCACCAAAGTAGTGGAGCGCGATCAC
>JAESQQ010000544.1 GCA_016765095.1 Planctomycetota bacterium
CCCCTCCTCCCGCAGCGCCTTGACGGCCTGAGTCCCCGAGTAGTCGAACTCGCAGGCCTGGCCGATCACGATCGGACCGGCCCCAATGATCAGGACGTTCTTGAGTGAGGTGTCGAGGGGCACGCTGCCTCCTGGGCTGGCGCGGCATTCTCTGGGGCCCGCGGCCCTCCGTCCAGTTCGCCGTCCAGTTAGGCCTTCAGAAAGGGCTGAGCGCGCTTTTGAGGGGGGTGAAGCGTAAGATCGGCCCTCCGGGAGGCCGCATGAAGTCCCACCAGCTGCTCCGCCAGGTGATCCAACCTCACGGCGTCAAAAAGATCGCCCACGAACTGCGAGTCTCGAACTCGCTCATCTACAAGTGGTGCGAGGAAGACAGCGAGGACGGAAGCGGCGCCCGCAACCCGCTCGATCGGCTCCTCAAGCTCGTCGAGTCGACCCAGGATCGCGAGCCCATCGAGTGGCTCTGCAGCCGAACGGGCGGCACCTACGTGCCCAACCCCGTCGTTGACCTCGAGGGCTACGACGCCGAGTACATCGCTCACACCCAGCAGCTCCTCGACAACTTCAGTCAGCTCCTGCGCACCGTCTCCCAGGCCATGTCCGACGACGGGCGCGTGGACCAAGAGGAAGCCGGGACGATCCGCCGCGAGTGGGACCGCCTCAAGGGCGCGTCCGAAGCCTTCGTACAGGCCTGCGAGCTCGGAATGTTCGCGCAGCCCAAGGAGGACGACTGCCCCGAAGAGAAGGCAGCGAAGAAGGCAGAGAAGAAGAGCAAGTAGGGCTCGGACCGCTCCCTGCCTGGGGGCGGACACGAGTATCGTCGGAGCGTGGATTCGTCGAACGCACACCGCGCCGAGCAACACGTCGTCGAGCAAGCGATCGCTCGGGGCTACCTGAGGCCAGAACAGCTCCACGAAGCTCAGGGAATGTCGGCCCCAGGAGGCCTCCTCCAGCTCCTCGCCCAGCGCTACCTGCAGCCTGCTCACGCCGCAGAGCTCGGTCAGCTCTACCAGCAACTCTGCACGCCCCCCACGGTGGTCGGGGCGGACGCCGAGCGGACCATGGAGTTCAGCGGCACGATCCCAGCGCCCCCGACCGGTCCCCTCAGCGCCGGTCCCCTCAGCGCCGGTCCCCTAAGCGCCAACCTCCAGCCCGGCTTCGCGCCGGGGCCGATCGACCCCGGATTCGCGCCGGGCGAAACGCCCCCCGGACCGAGCTACCCGATCGGCCAAGGGGTGCCTCCCACCTTCCAACTCCCGGGAGACCAAACTGCGCCCGGGGCGACTGTCCAGGCTCCTCCCCCGAGCGATCTCTACAACCGAGACGCCCTTCCGAGCTCGCAAGAGAGCGGTCCAGGCACGCAAGTCGGCCCGTTCCGCGTGATTCGAGAGCTGGCTCGGGGCGGAATGGGCGTCGTCTACGAGGCCGAGCGACCCGGCCTCGATCGCCGCGTGGCCCTCAAGCAAATGCTGGACGGGGGCTCCGATACGGCAGTCGAGCGCTTCCTGATCGAGGCTCGGATCGCGGCCCGCCTTCGCCACCCAAACATTGTCGGGGTCCACGACGTCGGCGAGTCAGGGGGCAACCCGTACTTCGCCATGGACTTCATTGAAGGCGAAGACCTCAACGACCGAATCACGCGCGAGGGCCCGCTCCCCCTCGAAGAGTCCGCGCGCCTCGCCCAGACGATCGCCCTCGCGTTGGCCTACGCCCACGAGCGAGGCGTCCTCCACCGCGATATCAAGCCGGCCAACGTTCTCCTGACCCCCGAGGGGAACGAGCCGATCTTGACCGACTTCGGCCTCGCCAAGGACGTCCGCGACGCCGGCGAGAGCGGCCTGACCCAAGACGGCGCGATCATGGGCACGCCGAGCTACATGCCGCCCGAGCAGGCGGGGGGCGACAAGAGCCTGATCGACAGGCGCGCCGACGTCTACTCCCTCGGAGCGACCCTCTACGCAATGCTCGTCGGCAAGCCGCCCTTTGAGGGCAACTCGGTCCTCAACACGATCACCAAGGTCCTCAGCGTCGACCCCACGCCGCCTCGCAAGCTCCGCCCTGAGGTCACCCGGGACCTCGAGGTGATCTGCCTGAAGTGCCTGGCCAAGGAGCCGGAGGAGCGTTACCAAACGGCCCAAGACCTCGCCGACGACCTCGGCCGCTACCTCGCCGACGAGCCGATCTTGGCGCGCCCTCCCTCGGCCGGCGAAAGGCTCGCGAAGTGGATCCGCCGCAATCGAACACTGACGGCCTCCATCGTCCTTGGCGGCCTCTTTGTCGCCGTGGGGATCGCGGGGGCCTGGTCTTACGCTCAAGCCAAAGCTCGCTCCCAGGGGCGCGACCAAGCTGAGGCGGCGTGGGCCACGTATCAGGCCGCGGACAAGGACGACCGAGACCAGCGAATCGGGCTGGCTCTGACGGCCCTTCAGCAAGCGCAGCGCTGGGTCGCGCTCGCGCCGACCGACGCCAGTGCGCGCGAGCAGGCCTTCGCTTCAGCCGTCGCGCTCGGAGAGGTCGCTGAGGAGGGGCAGCAGTGGGCCTTCGCGAAGCAAGCCTACGAACAGGCTCGCCTGAGCGATCCTTCCCAGGCCGAGGCTGCGACGGCGCTCCTTGAGGAGCTCAAGACCAATCAAAACGCGGAGCTGGAGCGACGCCTGAGCGAAGTCCGAGGCTACCTCCGGGCCGCCGCAGACGGCAAGTTCGCGGGAGATCCCCTCGCCTTCCAGGACGCCCAGTTCGGGATTCTCCGCTATCAAGAGCCTGAAATCGTCGAGCTCCTGCTCCAAGAGGTCCGCGAGTCGACCGCTGATGTCCTCGCGCTCCGAGCCGAACACCTCCGCTCGCTGGCCCCCGCCGACGAGCTCGAGCGGAGCGACGGGGGCAAGGCGATCCCAGGGGTAGCGAAGGCCGTCGCCCACTGGGAAGAGCTCGTTCGGGGCGACACGCCGACGCGCATGAGGAACCTGCCGAAGGCGGAGTGGGAGACACTCCTCGCCTGCTACGCCCGCTGGCGATCCCGCCTCCTTCGCGAAGGGTGGCTTAGCAAGCCACGGCTCGTCGATCTCCGCAGGCACCTCCTCAAGACACGACTGGGCGATCGCCTGACGGCCACCCGGCTGGCGACCTCGGCGCTCGTCCGGCTCCGCCTCCCGCCGACGGCCGGCCAGGTCTTGATTCGCTACATGAGCGTCGAAGTCGATCCCGAGCGCCGTGGGCCGGCCGGTGTCGCGCTGTGTCGCGTCGCGACAGCGGAGGCTGTCAACGCAGCTCGCCTCTTTCACGGCAGCTACCGTGACCCGGACGCGACATTCTCGGCCGCCCTCAAGGCGGCCGAGAAACTCTTTCCCAACACCGTCGGCGTAGACGACCTGCTCCAAGTCACCATTCGGCTTCGTGGGTTGTTCGCACGCAGTCGGTACAAAGAAGGGGTGGCCCTAGCCGAGAGAGCCCTTCAACTGCACCCTAACGACGTCAAGCTCGAGGGCTATCGCTGTACCGGCCTGTCCGAGCTCGGGCGGCTCGATGAAGCCGAGAAGTTCGTTACCCTGGCCCACAAGCGGGCGCCCGAGGACATCAAGCTCCACCTCACCTATCTGAGCGTGCTTCGCCTCCAAGGACGTCACGCAGAGGTGCGCCGCTTGCTCCTCAAGATTAAGGTAGATAGGGGTCTGCTCCACCCCACGGATCGGTTCACTCTCGGCATCCTCTTTGACGCGGTCGGCGAATCCGACCGAGCCGAGGCCGAACTCCGAATCTCGATCCACGACGCCCCCAGCGCGAAGGCGGCCGCCGGCCTCGCGCTCGTGCTCCTCAGGCAAGGGCGAGCTGCCGAGGCGGTCCGGTTCCTCGAGACCTTCATGCGGCGCGCCCCAAACGACCTAGACTTAAAGGTCGCGCTAGCTCGCGCGCAGCGCGCGTGTGGCCAGTTGACGCCAGCCCTCGCGCTACTGACCGAGACGATCGAGAAGGACCCAACCTTCGCCGTGGCCTATTATGCGCGCGGCGAAGTCCAGATGGCACGAGGTGACATAGAGGGTGCGATCTCCGACTTCGACGCTGCGCTCAAGCACGCCAGCCATCCCGCCCAGCGAGCGATCTTCCTCGCCGCCCGAGGGGTGGCCTACACCAAGCTCCTCCAGCAGGACAAGGCCCTCCCCGACCTAGAAGAGGCGGCGCGACTCGCCCCATACAACCCGGAGGTCCTCGGCAACCTGGCCCTGTTTCATGCAGCCCGGGGCCAACAAACGCTCGCCCTACACACGATCGAGCGAGCGCTGGCCGCCCAACCCTTAGACACTCAGCTAGCCTCGATTAAGGGCCAAATCCTGGCTCGACTCGGCCGCATGGAGGAAGCCGCCAAAGTCCTGAGCAAGCTCCTCGAGTCTCAGCCCGGCAACGTCGAGGCCCGCGGGAACCTCGCGGTCACCCTGATAAAGGGGGGCCAGTTCGCAGCGGCGCTCGAGCACCTCAACCTCCTCCTTAAGGCGACACCGGACAACGCGACCGCCCTCCTCAACCGCGCCAGCGTGAACGCACAGCTCAGGCACTTCCCAGACGCCCTGCGCGACCTCAACCTCGTCAAGGACCTCCTCCCCAATAGCGCGCGCCCATTCATTGGCGAAAGCCGAGTCCGGCTGATGCAAGGGAACTTCAAAGGGGCCCTCGAGTCTGCCGACGCCGGGCTCAAGATCGACCCGCGGACGACCGAAGCGCACGCCGTTCGAGGCCTCGCGCTCCTCCAGCTCAAGCGAGTCCCCGAGGCGAGCTCTGCGTTTCAGCTCGCCCTCTCGCTCGACCCAGACGACGTCCGAGTCAAGCTTAGCTACCTCAACCTCTTGCTCATGACTAAGCAAAACAAGGAGGCCAAGCGGATCATTCGGGAGATCATGAAGCTCGAGCCGGGGCACCCCGCAATTCCGCAGCTCAAGGAGGCTCTCCGTAAGCTCGGTGGCTAGCGCGGCGAACGCTCCGCCAAGCTGACTCAACTCGAGAGCGTGGGCTTCGGGGACCCTCGCGAAAGCCACCGCTGCCGCTTGCCCGGACGCCCCCTGGCCCGTCCAATCTCCCCGTGACCGAAGCCCTTCCCGAGCCCAGCCCGACCGCAGAGACCGCCCCGGCCCACCACCACTCTGGCAAGCGCGTCGTCCGAGTCGGGCTCGTGCTGTTCGTGCTCAGCTTGGCCGGCATGTTCCTGGCTCGGGTCTACATTCCTCGCTACGTCGACGCCAAGCGCCACGCCAACGAGCTGGCTTGTGGGGAGCAACTCCGCAAGCTCGGCCTCGCAGCGCGACAGTATGCGAGCGATCACAAGGTCTTCCCTCACGTCCAAGCCGCGGCGGAGCTCGACGGGGGGATCGAGACTGCGGACACCCCGCTCGCGTTCCGCTCGTTGTTCGTGGGGGGTTACCTAGACGACTCTCAGCTCCTGATCTGCCCCTCGACGCCCCGTCGCCGGGGCAAAGCTGACTTGAAGGAGTGGCGTGAGTGGCTCCAGGCCAAGAATCAGCTCCCGGCGCCCCCCTTCGAGGCCGCGAAGTGGTTGAGCTACGCCTGGACTCGCCGCCAGCTATCCCTCAACTCGCCAGGCGCGGCGCTCCTGTCCGGGGATCGCGCCGCGATCCCCCGCCGAGGTAAGGGGGGGCTTAGGGGCAACCACACCGGCGGCTGGTCCGTCCTGCGCGTCGACGGGAGCGTCGAGTTCCTGGGCTGGGACGCCGACCCTTTCCCCGGGAGCTACCTCGGCGCGACCCAAGACCCCGCTCGCGACGGCTACCTCTCGGTCCGCCCCCAGCTCGATCGAATGGTGTTCGATCCCTACCCGACCGACGGGAGCGGCGAAAGCTATTGGGGTCCTCGGGCGCGCCGCGCTCCTCCTGCGGAGACGCCGAGTCCGAGCGCCGGCGGCAACTAGCTCGCCGTTTGGCGGCTGTCGAACTCGCTCTGGAGGAACTGGCGCATGATCATGGCCATGTCGGCGACCGTGTCGTATCGATCGTCGGGCGACTTGGCCATGGACTTCTCGATCATGCGAGTCAGGACGTAGGGCACGTCTTTGCGGAACTCGGTGATCGGCTTGGGCGTCTCCTCGCGGATCAAGCGGAAGAAGGCGACTGGGGTCTTGGCCGTGAACGGAGTCTGGCCCGTCAGCATGTGATAGATCGAGGCCCCGAGGCTGTAGACGTCGCAGCGGTGGTCGGCGTAGACGGCGTCCGCGATCAGCTCGGGCGGCATGTAGGGCAGCGTCCCGAGGCCGTCGCCGGGGCGCGTCAGCCCCGACGCGCCTGAGCTGAGCACGTTCTTGGCGAGGCCGAAGTCGGCCAGCTTGGCGTGCCCGTCGTTTTGAACAATGATGTTCTCGGGCTTCACGTCGCGGTGCACGACGTTGTGTTCGCGGGCGTGCTCGAGGGCCTCGGCGACTTGAACGCTCACGCGCAGCACGCTCGGGAGCGGGAGCGCGCCGTGCTGCTCTATGTAGGCCTTGAGGCTCTTGCCGGGGACGAACTCCATTGTGTAGTAGAGGTGGGGCGTGACCTCGCCGCAGTCGAGGACCTTCACAATGTTGGGGTGCGTCAACTGAGCCGCGGTGTTCACCTCGCGCGCGAAGCGAGCCCGAGTCTCCCCGTCCACCTCACCTCGTGCCTTGAGGACCTTGAGCGCGACGAGCTTGGACGTGCTCTCGTTCAAGGCCATGTAGACGACACCCATAGCCCCCTCGCCGAGCTTCTTCTCGAGGCGATAGCCCGGGACCTCGATCGGTGGCGAGCAGGTCAAGCAGAGCGGCTTCCCCTTGTGGCGGTTGGCGAGGGCGAGGTCGTCAGCGGGCACGGGTTTGGAGCAAATCGCGCAGTATTCGGCGGGGCCGACGGCCTGGAGGGGCTCCGTCGGGGGAATGTCCACCCGCTCGCGGATCAACTGGATCTCGACTTCCGTCCCGCCGAGCACGAGCAGATCCCCATGGGTCAACTGGCTCTCGCGAATCGGGCCCCCGTTGAGGAGGGTCCCGTTGACGGTCCCTAGGTCCTTGATCAGCGCGCGATCGCCCTCGAGCTTGATCGCGCAGTGGCGGCGAGAGATTCGACCGTCGTAGATCTGCACGTCCGACTGAGTCGACCTCCCCAAGACCAAGGTCCGCGGCGACTCGAACTCGAGGGTCTGACCGCGGTGGTGGCCGGTGCGAAACTGGAGCTTGAGCCGGAGCGTCACGGATTCTCCAGCAGACTGGAGACAGTCATAGCCGCGGGGCGCTCGATCCCGAGCAGGTCCAGCGCCGTCGGACCCACACTCGAGAGCCCACCTCCACTCCGGAGCGTCCTCCCGGCGAGTCCTTCGCCACACGCGATCAGCTGGACGGGGTTGGTCGTGTGCGCAGTGTGCACGGCCCCAGTCTCGAGATCGAGCATTTGCTCGCAGTTGCCGTGGTCGGCGGTGATCAAGACACAGCCGCCCTTGGCGAGCATCGCGTCGACCATTTGACCGACCGCCGCGTCAACGGCCTCGACCGCGACGACCGTCGCGTCGATATCCCCCGTGTGTCCGACCATGTCGGTGTTCGCGAGGTTCACCACGAGCAAGGCGTCGTCGTGGGACTTAAGTCGACCCGTGACACCGTCGGCGACCGCAGCGGCGCACATTTCAGGCTGGAGGTCGTAGGTCGCGACCCGCGGAGAGGGGATCAGGAGCCGCTCCTCGCCGGGGCAGGGAGCCTCGACGCCGCCGTTCCAGAAGAAGGTGACGTGCGCGTATTTCTCGGTCTCGGCGCACTTGAACTGGCTCCGACCGGTGCGCGAGACGACCTCGCAGAGGTGATCCCGGATCACCTGCGGCGGGAAGGCCGTTCCCCGGAAGGGGAGCGAGTCCTGGTACTGGGTCATTGACGCCAGCTCCCACACACGCGAGGTCCCCCGGTCGAAGTCGCTGAACTCGTGGAGCATCAGCGCCTGGCACATTTGACGCATTCGATCCGCGCGAAAGTTGAAGGCCACGATCTGGTCGCCAGCTTGGAGCGAGGCCACGCGACGGCCGCCCTCGTGGACGACCGCGGGGAGCACGAACTCGTCCCCCGTGTCCTCGCGGTAGCACTTGCGGAGATACGCGACCGGGTCGGTGATCTCGACGCCGCGCCCGTGAGCCAAGGCGTCGTAGGCCTGCTTGATTCGATCCCAGCGCGTGTCGCGATCCATGGCGTAGTACCGCCCGGAGACCGTCGCGATCTTGGCGCCAAACTCCTGGGTCCAGCCCACGATCTCCTCGACGTAGTCAGCGCCCCCGCGCGGCGAGGTGTCGCGACCGTCGGTGATCACGTGAACGTAGACCTCGTCAACGTCGCGCTCCCGAGCCAAGCGGAGGAGCGCTCGCAGGTGGCGGGTGTGACTGTGCACGCCGCCCGGCGAGCAGAGTCCGATCAAGTGGAGAGCTCGGTCGCGTTCTTGAGCCCGGTCGATCGCCTCGACGAGGGCTTCGGTCTCGCTGAACCCGTGGGCCTCGAGATCCTGCTCGATCCTGGCGAAGTCCTGATGAACCACCCGCCCGGCGCCCATGCTCATGTGCCCGACTTCGCTGTTTCCCATTTGCCCGACCGGCAGGCCCACGTGGTGCTCCGAGGCGTTGACCAACGCGACGGGGAATCGCTTGAGGAGATCGTCGTGCCGGGGAGTCTTCGCAAGCGAGACCGCGTTACCAGGTGCGTCGGGCGCCACGCCCCAACCGTCGCGTACGAGGATCAGGACTGGGCGAATCGGGGAAGACATGTGGGCTCCAAGTCAGCCTGGAATCATAGCCGCGTAGGGTCCAACGAGCGAAGCACGAGGACTCAGGGCTTTCGCTTTGCCCCAGGCCAGGGGAGCGAGACGGGTGGGGGGGCCTCAACCCGCTCTGGCTCAACGCTGCGCCACTCCAGCTCAAGGCGATCGGGGAAGAGCGTGACGAGGGCGTAGAGCCCCGATTCGAGCGCAGGAAGCCGAATCTCGACGACCTTGCCCACCGTGACGACCTCGGCGACCTCGCCGGACACGACACGCAGGCGGGTTCTCGGGTCCCCCCCTGTGTAGCCAGCGTCCCCCTGGACGAGGAGGAGCGGGAGCTGCTCCTCGACCCGCGCAGCCTCCTCGTCCTCGCTCTCCTCCTCGTCGTCTTCCCCTGCGGGCGGCTTCGCCCGCCGGGCCTCCGCCCGCGCCTCGCTCTCGAGAGCCGCGAGGGTCTGTCCGGCGCTCAGAGCCACCGGCCGCCAGCCAAGCACCGACTTCCCCCACACACTCGCTTCGCCCGGGTGACCCTGCAGAGCCTCCCCGAGCGCCTCGAGGAGGATCGCGCGGGGCTCGTCGTCCGCTGTCAGCCCGAGATAGACCGGCGCCGCGATCTGGCCAAGTCCGTCCGCGAGCGCCACGAGGGCCTCCTCAAGGGCCTCGTCCTCCAGCCCAACGCTCAGGCAGGGGCCCGGCACCAGACACAAGTCGAGGCGCGCCTCCGCCGAGAGCTGGGTCGCGACCTCGAGCAGAAAGTCACCGCCCGCGAGGCCAGACGGCTCAGCGTCGAGGTCGAGCGCCGCCAAGCGCGGAGCGGGAAGGAGAGCCAGGACCAAGGGCCGAGGGGGCGCGGGAGGGGGCCCCGAGGAGCAACCCAGGCAGGCCAATCCGAACAACAACAGGACTGCGCGACCCATGAACTCTCCGTGTTTCTAGCGGGCTTCGGCCGCGAGTCTAGCGGCCCTGGAAGCCGAGCGCCGGGGCCGGGGGCGCGCAAGCGGGGAGTGGAGGGTCCAGGGGTACACTCGGGAGGTGCAGCCGCCGCCCTCTAGCCCCTCGCCTTCGGACTCTGGTTCCTTTGGTCAGTTGGGCGCGTTTCAAGTTCTGGGGCGAATCGGGGCGGGCGGAATGGGCGAGGTTTGGCGGGCTCGCCACCCGTCCATGGAGGGCGAAGTCGCGCTCAAGACCCTCCCTCCCAACGAGAAGCACACCGCCAGCCAAGTCCGACGCTTCCTGCGCGAGGCCAACGCCCTGGCCCGGATCCAACACCCAAACGTGGTCGCGGTCCGAGAAGTCGGGGAAGCGAACGACGTCCCCTACATGGCCCTCGACCTCGTCCCTGGGATCTCCCTCCAGGATCGACTGACTCGCCAGGGGCCCCTCGAGATCGGCGAGGTGATCGACCTCGGGCTTGGCCTCTGCGCGGCCCTCGAAGCAGCCCACAGCCTCGGGATCGTCCACCGCGACCTCAAGCCAGACAACGTGATCCTGAGCCCGAACGGACCCGTCTTGATCGACTTCGGCCTCGTCCGCGAGCTCGAGCGACTCGGCGAAACAGTCCGGCTGACCCAATCCGGAGCGACCCTCGGGACCCCGGGCTACTGGCCTCCTGAGCAGCTCGCGTGCTCCCCTGACGACCTGGGCCCGGCCGCTGACCTCTACTCCCTCGGGGCCACGCTCTACGCCGCGCTGACCGGTCGCCCTCCGATCGTGGCTCCAACCCTCCCCGCCGCCATGATCGCGACTCGCGACCGCGCCCCGGATCCGATCGAGCGGAGCGGCGTTCCGAGGGCGCTCGAGGCGCTGATCTTCCGCTGCCTCGAGAAGGAACCCCAAGATCGCTTCGCCTCGGCCACCGCTCTGGCCGACGCCTTGGAGGCAGCCGCCAAGCCACCCCCTCCCCTCTCGCTGACCCCGATCCTGATCGGCCTGGCGCTCGTCGCGGTCGGACTGATCGTCGCGATCTCCTCGGTCCTCCTCTCCCGGAGGGTCGCGACGGAGACGCCCCCCCCGACGCCCAGCGCCACCGCGAGCGCC
>JAESQQ010000545.1 GCA_016765095.1 Planctomycetota bacterium
AGGCTGCGGGGGGCGCGGGGATCGCGCTGGAGGACCCCGCGCTTTGAAGCGCGGCGCCAGTCGAGGTCGAGCGAGCGTGTCCGGAGCTTCCCTGGAGCAGGAAGGGGCCAGCGATCGCGATCAAGAGCCCTATGCTGAGCGCGGCGAGCACGATCAACTCGATCGGGAGGCGGCGCTTGGGGGCAGGCTCTGCGGGTTGCCCTTGGGGCTCCAGCTCGGGCCAGGTGACCGCCAAGGCAGCCGCTCGGCTGAGGCCGCCTCGGGAGACGCGGAACGACTCACGGCGAACCGTTGATCCCCAGAAAGGTTGGCTGGGACGAGCCGTGGGCGGCTGGGCGTCGGGGCGCGGTGGCGGCGATTGGAGACGGACGGTGACTCGGGCGGCGGCTCGGGTTCTCGTCGAGGGGCTGATCGGACTCGAGGCGCGAGGGATCCGGCGGGTCGGACCCGTCGAACTCTGAGTTCGAGCGTCGCGACGGGACGAATTCTGACGTGGGAGGGCCCTGGTTCGGCGACTGGTGTCGTGAGCGGTCTCCGCAGCCGGGCGCCGACTCCTTGGGCGTGCAGGGCCGCTCTTGCGCGCGTAGCGCTCGCTGGCTGCTCGCCACTGTTCGACGTCGAAGTTCAGCTCTTCGGCGCCAAACACGTCCTCGAGCGAAGCCAAGGCGGGGCCGTCGCCGGGCTCTGGGAACGAGACGCCCTCGAGCCACAGCTCAGGATCAGGGGCGGTCAGCCGCTTGGTGCACCCTCGGGAGGGGGCTCGAGAGTGAGAGGCAGGGGCGGGCTCGGAGCCGCCGACTTGGGAGTCGCTACGGACTTCAGATTCAGAGTCCACGTCCGGACGGTCGTAGGGCGCCGGGGACCGGCTGAAGCGTCGTGCTCGCCTCGAGGGGGGCCCGCCTTGCGCGCCCCGGAGTCCACCTTGTCCCATGAAATGCGGCTTGGCCGCGCCTCCCTCTTTCCTTCGCTGGCCTAAGGAGCACACCCGATGCCGCGACCCAAGTCCTTTGGGGCCTCTAGACCGGGGCCTGCGTGTCCAAACGTGGGGCTTTCGCCGCGCACAGAGTGCCCACCCCTTGCAAAACCCCGGTCTAGAGGGCTTTGTGGGCCCCAAAACTGGGTGCGGACCTAGTCGTGACCGGACCGACGAGGAAGGACTTAGGGCGTTCGCTCCGGCTGACGTGCTCTCAAGTGCCGCCATCCCAATGAGTTCGCCATCCGCGACCGAGGATGGAAAGTGCTCCCGAAAGGCCGCGATCCGCCAGCAGGAGCTAGAGCTCTTGCGTGGGGTAACCGCACGGTGGGGGGCGAATAGTGGGGCTGGCCGCGGGCCCTATACTGCCCCGCACTAGGAAGGAGCCCCATGGCCCACGAGCGAATTGAGAAGACCGAGGAGGAGTGGAGAGCGCACATTGGGCACGAGCAGGACTTTCAGATCTGCCGGATGGGCGGGACTGAAGTGCGCAACACCGGGCGCTATGTCAACGAGAAGGCGCCTGGGGTCTACGCCTGCCGCTGCTGCGATCTGCCCTTGTTTCGCAGCGAGGCGAAGTACGACTCCGGCAGCGGCTGGCCGAGCTTCTTCGAGGGGATCGACGGCGAGGCGATCGCCGAGCTGAAGGACTCGGCGCATGGCATGGTTCGAACCGAGGTTCGCTGCGCGCGCTGCGACTGCCACCTGGGTCACGTGTTCCCAGACGGCCCCCAGCCGACGGGAATGCGCTACTGCATTAACTCGGCCTCGCTCAGCCACAAGGGCGAGTCCTCCGATTGAGGCCCCAGACGCGGGGGCGTGGAACGCGTCGGGCTTGCTTCGGGTAGGTAGACCTGGGAGGAGCCTCCGCTGGGCGCAGTCGATACACTCGTCGCCCCGGACGGCGCCTCCCCGTCCCCAGAGAGAGGAGCCGGCTGTGTCGGATCCGACACCCGAACGCGACGCCCTCGAGGCCCGCACCGATCTGCTCGCGCGGCTCAGCCCTCGCCTGAACGAGACCACCCGCGCGTGGCTCGAGGCTCAGGGTGCGTTGCCCTTGAGCGAGCTGCGCGAAGTCCTGCCGCGCACGGCGCGGACCCTGGGGACCAAGGGCCTGATCGCGGCCTTCGCGGAGCGAGCTGGAGCCTCTGTCGAGGCGGTGTGGGGGGCCGTTCCGATCGGGGCTTGGACGCTGAGCGACGCGGGGAGTGTGCTCTTGGTAGCTCAGGCCGTCGAGCGCGAACAAGACCCCTACGCGGCGCTCTTTGCGACCTACGACGCTGGCGGAACCGAGGTCAAAGTCGCCTGCCTGCGCGCGTTGAACTTCGTTGGGCCCTGTGCGATCGGGCCGGGGCTGGAGTTAATCGCCGACGCCGGACGCACCTACCTGCCCGAGCTGCTCGGCGCAGCGTGGGCGGGCAACCCCTTCAGCGCTCGCTTCTTGAGCGATCACGACTACCGGAAGGCCGTCTTGAAGGCCTTCTTCTGCGAGGTCCCCGTGGAGGGCTTTCTCCGCCTCGAGGAGCGCGCCGACGCCGAGCTGGCCAAGAGCCTCTGCGACTACGTCGACGAGCGCCTGGCGGCGGGACGGACGATTCCCCGTCCGATCTGGCCCCTCGCAGCGCTTCACCCGCGACCTGGCTTGGTCGGGCGCCTGATCGGAATGCTCGAGCACCCAGACGCTGAGGAGCGGATCACCGCAGCTCGGGCCCTGGCCAACGCGCAAGACGCGAGGGCGCTCAGCTTTGTCCGCGAGAGGCGGAGCCGCGAGTCCGAACCAACCGTTCAAGCCGTCCTCGAGGTCGCCCTCGAGACGCTAAGTCAGCTTCCCCAGTCCGAGGTGTCAGCGTGAGGATCTTCGAGCCCCATATCCACATGTTCAGCCGCACGACGGACGACTACGAGCGAATGGCGCTCGCGGGGATCAAGGGTGTGCTCGAGCCGGCCTTCTGGCTCGGCCAGCCGCGGACGACTGTCGGGGCGTTCAAGGACTACTACGACACCCTCGTCGGCTGGGAGCGGTTCCGAGCCAAGCAGTTTGGGATCCGCCACTACTGCACCATGGGGCTCAACCCCAAGGAGGCCAACGACGACCGGGTCAACGACGGCGCCCTCGCGCTCGTGCGGGAATACGTGCACCACGAGGGAGTGCTCGGAGTCGGCGAGATCGGGTTCGACGACATGACCGAGCGGGAGGAGCGCGTGTTCCGGACTCAGATCGAGCTCGCGATCGAGGTCAAGCTCCCGATCCTGATCCACACCAGCCACCGCGACAAGAAGGGGAGCGTGGTCCGAAGCTTGGAGTTGGTCAAGGAGACCGGAATCGACCCGAGCCACGTGCTCATGGATCACAACAACGAGGAGACGATCGCCCTCGTCAAGGAGACCGACTGTTGGGCTGGGTTCTCGATCTACCCCAACACCAAAATGGACCCCGACCGAATGGTCGAGGTCTTCCGTCGTTGGGGGACGGACAAAATGCTGATCAACAGCGCTGCGGATTGGGGCGTCTCCGATCCGCTCCTGGTCCCCAAGACGGTCATGGCAATGCGCAAGGCTGGCATGGAAGAGGACGAGATCGAGAAGGTCGTGTGGCGGAACCCGATCACGTTCTTCGCCCAGTCGGGCCGAATCGCTTTCAGCGACTTCGAGGACGGCGAAGGGATCGACCGACGCCAGGTCCATGAAGGGAACTCGGTCCTCCGCGGCCAGAAGCCCTGAGCGACTCGAGCGAAGAGGGGGGCGAGCCCGGCCGCCTGCCGACGGTCGGATCGCCGACCGAGTCTCCGCCTTCGCCCGAGGGCCATATCCCCGTTCTCTATCAGGACGAGTCGGTCGTGGTCGTCTCCAAGCCGAGCGGGATCCTGGTTCACAGGACCGCCATGTCGCGCGACAGCGTGTTCCTCCTCCAGCAGGTCCGCGACCAGATCAACCGGATCCTGTATCCGGTCCACCGCCTCGACCGACCGACTTCGGGTGCGCTCGTGTTTGGGCTCACGAGCGAAGACGCACGCCGAGTCCACGACGCGCTCAAGACCCCGAGCTCGCTCAAGGAATACCTCGTGCTCGTGCGCGGCGAGACGCCGGAGTCCTGGATCAGCGAGCGCCCGGTCAAGGGGAAGGAGGCTTGGACCGAGTTCGAGCGGGTGGCGACGTTTAGTCGCAGCTCCCTGCTCGAGGCGAGGCTCAAGACCGGGCGGCGCCACCAGGTGCGCAAGCAGCTCGCGCACGCCGCGCACCAAGTCCTGGGTGACACGAGCTATGGGAAGGGGAAGATCAACGCCTTCTTTCGCGAGACCTACCAGCTCCCGCGCCTGTTCCTGCACGCCCACCGACTGCACTTCGACCACCCGCGAACCGGCGAGCCGGTGGAGATCCTGGCGCCTCTAGCTCCTGACTTGAGCGCCTTCCTCTCGCGCTTGCCCGACGTCCCTCGCCAAGCGCTGACGGCGCGCTGGGGATACGACCCGCTCGCTCAGGGGGAGCGCAGCTAGTGCTGCCCATCACAGGTCGCGGTACACCCCATTGCTTTCGTAGGGGAGGGGTTTACCCCCTCCCGCGGGCGGGGGTAAACCCCGGGTAAACCCGGGTAAACCCCGCCCCTACATTCACCTGTACCGGTATCTCCGGGTCCAGCCACTAGTTGTCCTCCGCCTCGGCCTCGTCGTCTGTGGGCTCGTCGTCTATGGGCTCAGGCTGGACCGGGAGCCGATCCGAGCGCAGCTCCGCGGCGGCCGCGTCGAGGTCCTCGATTTGTGGGGCCGCTTGAGGCTGCTTGGCGAGGAGACCCTTTGGCTTTGGCTTGGGTTTGGGCTTGGGCTCTGTTGAGCCCTGGACGGGGAGCCGACCCGAACGCAGCTCGTCGGCCGCAGCGTCAAGCTCCTCGACGCTGGGGATCCCCGCCTTCGCAGAGCGTGGTGCGGGCTGCTTGGGGAGGCGGTTCGAGTTGAGCTCCCGGGCAGCAGCGTCGAGTTGCTCGGCACTCGGGACGCTTGGGTCGTCTGGGGGAGGGGTCTCTGGAGGAGGGCCAGGCATGCAGGGATTTTACGCGCCAATAGCCTGCCCGAGCCATTCCCAAGGGGGCTGCGACGACAAAAGAGGTCTCCTGAGAACCAAGCAGTAAGGCCGCTGCACTGCTGCAGCGGCCTCACTCTGTTCTCGCTAGGAGACCTCGTTAGTCGTCGAGACCGGGGAGATCGCCGTCGTCGTCGTCGTCGTCGCCAGCAGGAGCAGGCTCGTCGGCGGGAGCGGGCTCGTCAGCGGGAGCGGGCTCGTCGGCGGGAGCGGG
>JAESQQ010000546.1 GCA_016765095.1 Planctomycetota bacterium
GAGCCCGTCCGCTCGGCGCACCCACCGCGACGACGCCGGCCCGCAAGCGCCCACCCACCGAGCGACTCAAGCGCGGCCCAGCCGAACCCCGAGAGCCCGTCATGCCCTCGGAGCGAGTCCCGGTCGTGGAGATTCTCGAGCCGACGCTCCCGCTCGCGAGGCGGGTCTCCTCCTCCACCGAGACCCTTCGCGAGGGAGACGGAGCCCGCCAGATCGAGATCCCCGCCGGCGCTTTCCGAATGGGTGGGCAGGGCGCCTCGGACGAAGGCCCACCCCGCGAAGTCGCCCTTGAGGCCTACGCAATCGACCTCCTTCCCGTCACGGTGGGACAGTATCGACGTTTCCTTGAAGCGATCCGCGCCGAGGGTCCTCCCGAGCTCCCGCTCTTGACGAGCCTTTATCCGAGCGGGAAGGACCACCGCCCTCATGGCTGGGGGACCGGCGAGTTCGACGCCCTCTGCCCGAGCGAAGAGCACCCGGTGGTCCTCGTCGACTGGTTCGACGCGTTGGCCTACGCAGCTTGGGCGGGAGCTCGCCTCCCGACCGAGGCCGAGTGGGAGCGCGCTGCCCGCGGACCGAACGGGGAGCGCACCTACCCCTGGGGTGAGGACGCTCCGTCCGAGCGCCACGCGACCTTCGGGCGTCGCAGCCGCGGGCCGGCGCCAGTCGGGCGCCTCGCTGCGGGCGCGAGCCAAGAGGGAGTCCTCGACCTCGCGGGCAACGTGTGGGAGTGGTCTGCCGACCGCTACGACGCCGACAGCTACGCGCTCCTTCCCGCCCAAAGCCCCCACCTCGCGGTCGAGGGATTCAGCGCCCGCGCGGTCAAGCGCGGCGGCAGTTGGACCAACGCTCCCCAATCCCTGCGCTGCGCCAAGCGTGCCTGCGAGAAGCTCTCGGTTCGTCGCAACAACCTCGGCTTGAGGTGCGCCAGCGGCGGATAGGCGGAGCCTCGCGGCCAGAGAGACGGTCGATCCGGCGGACCGCGATCCGGGCGACGAACTTGCTCCTTGCGACTGAGAAGCAGGATCGTCTCTCGCCTCCCCGCCAGGCCAAGGCAGGCCGTAACCTCCCAGAGACGACATGGACTGACTGCCGCTCGAACTCGCTGGGCGGGGGAGGCGGTCCGGCCTCAACGAGGAGACGCGCGTCGTGAACCCAAAGACGTTGAAGATCGTGGGCTGGCTAGCCCTCGGCGGTCTGGGGCTGGTGGTCGTGACCCAGCCGACGAGCCGGGGCCAGGAGCCGGCCCCCAAATCAGAGCAACCGCTGCGCTTGGTGGCCCACGAGGACGTCGACTCCAAGAGCTTCACCACCTCTGGGTCGTGCGCGCTCTGCCACGGGCAGAGCGAACAGGCCAAGGCCATGCGAGACGGCGAGGGGCGTGGAATCGCTCCCTACGACTTGTGGCAGAGCACCATGATGGCGAACTCCGCGCGAGATCCGCTTTGGCGAGCGGTCGTCTCGATGGAGGTCGCAGCGACCCCGAGCAAGAAGGCCGCGATCGAGGCGAAGTGCCTCCGCTGCCACTCGCCCATGGCGAGCACCGAGGCGAGCCGAGGGAAGTCCCAAGGCAAGTCCCCACTGGGCCTCGACGTCCTCTACGGGACGGGCCCCAGGGCGCAGCTCGCCCTGGACGGGGTCAGCTGCACGGTGTGCCATCAGATCCAGCCCAAGAACTTGGGCAAGCCGGAGAGCTTTAGCGGGCACTACGAGATCGGCACCGAGCGCGTGATCTTCGGGCCGCACGCCGAGCCCGTTCCGGGACCCATGCGAGCTCACACCGGGTTCACACCTCAAGAAGGCAAGCACGTGAGAGAGAGCGCGCTCTGCGCGACCTGCCACACCCTGTTCACCGACGCCTTCGACGCCGAAGGGAAACTGACGGGGCACCGACTCCCCGAGCAGACGCCCTACCTGGAGTGGCGGAACTCGATCTTCAACGACGAGATCGGCGAGCGCGGCGCCAGCTGCCAGAGTTGTCATGTCCCGACCCGGGACCAAGACGGGAAGACGATCAAGACCAAGATCGCCCACGCTCCGCCCGGATTCGACTTCCCCTTTATCGAGCCGCGCTCCCCCTTCGGCCGCCACTTGTTCGTCGGTGGGAACACGCTGATTCCAGCGATCCTGCGCGACAACCGCGAGGATCTGCGCCCGCGCGCGTCCAAGAAGGCCTTCGACGCGACGATCGCTATGGCCCGCAGCCAACTGACCAAGCGCACGGCGCGGATCGCCCTCCGCAACGTGCAGCGCAAAGGCGACACGCTCCAGGCCGAGGTCGCCGTCACGATCATGACCGGGCACAAGTTCCCGACCGGCCACCCGACGCGGCGGGCCTGGCTTCAGCTCGTGGTCACCGACGTGGCCGGCCGCGTTCTGTTCAGCTCAGGGAGCTACGACACGACCGGTCGGATCCTGGGTGCGAAGGGCAAGCCGCTCGCCGAGGAGGTCGCTGGCGGCCCGACGTATCCCCACCGCGAAGTCGTCAAGAGCAGCGACGAAGTCCTCGTCTACGAGTCGGTCATGGGCGACAGCAAGTCCAAGCCGACTTTCCTCCTGACCCGCGGGGCGAGCTACCTCAAGGACAACCGGCTCCTGCCGCTGGGTTGGCGCGCGGATCACGCAGACGCCGAGCCCACGCAGCCCCGCGGGGTCGGCAAGGACGCCAACTTCCTCGGCGGAAGAGACCGCGTCCGCTACGAGATCACGCTCCCCCAAGGCACCCAAGGGCCCCTTCGCGTTGAAGCCCGCTTGCTCTACCAAGTCCTCGGCGCCCGCTACGCCGACGAGATCTTCCAGTTCGACACGCGCGAAATCCGAGCCTTCAATGGTTACTGGCAGAAGGCAGACCGTCGCCCCGTCGTCGTAGCCCAAACACACGAGACGTTGTGAGAGCTGCTTGGAGAGCGGCGAAACCGGTGATCGGCTCGCTTCGACCGGTCCAGGGAGGGCCGAGACAGTGTCCTGCAAGGGGGGAGCCAGGCTCGACCCCAAGATGGCCTTGCAATTCCTAAACCCGATCGCCAGACTGGGCAACTGAACCATAGAGAGGTCCTCATGCAACAGTTCTTCAAGCGGCTCACCAAGACTCAACTCCAGGCCATTCGCGGCGGTCGCGCCGAAGTGGATAGCAAGTCCAGCAAGTCCAGCAAGTCCAGCGAGTCCAGCAAGTCCAGCAAGACCGATGGCGGAACCGCCTAGATCGGCGACTAGCCTTCCTTCGCGCTTCCGGCTTAGCAAGCGGCCTCAGTTCCTCTATCTGCGAGCTCGCTTGGTGCTCCGGCTCTCTGGCCGGAGCCCGGTCTTCGTAAAGCTCTACGACACTTGCGTCGCGAGCAAGGACGCGGCCCTCCGGCGCCGACTGGCGCGGGAGAGGACTTGCCTTGAGGTGCTGTCGTCGTTTGCTGTCCCTCAGCTCGTCGATGTCCCCAAGGGAGCGCTGATTGACGAATTGGGGTTCGAACCCTGCGTCCACTTGGCTCAGGAGTTCATTCCGGGCCAACGCTTCGGCAAGGGAGGCCTCACGCCCAGCGAACAGCTCGGGGCTTGGCTGTTCTTGACAGAGAATCTCGTCGCGTTTCGACGCCACCAGATCCTCTACACCGACATCAAACCTTCCAACGTGATCGTGCGCAGTGACCCCCTCCAGGTCGTTCAGATCGACTTCGATCTAGCCACAGTAGCCAACGAGGAGGGGATCTACCCCGCTGATTCGTTCGGCTACACCCCTGGATACGAGGCCCCCGAACACGGCAAGGGACCTACCCTGCGAGAGTCTGCGCTTGTGTTCCAACTCGGTATGCTCCTTGGGAAGGGGCTGATCGGCCTGCAAAACTCCCACCACGCTCTCTGCGAAGGCGCCGAGGGGCTGAGCCAGAAGGTGGCGCGCCTGAGCACGCCGAGTCTGGGCCGGCTCGCCGCAGCCTGCGTGGCCCCTGAAGCGGAGGACCGACCTCGCGACTACGAGGAGACGCTCGCCCAGATCAAACGCTGCGTCTCGGAGGCCAGCAAGAATGAGCGCCGCCGCAAGGCGTTCGCGGTGTGGAGGGCTCTGCGAGCCCCCTTCGCCGAGAGTCTCGCCGAGGTGGGCCTGACCCCCTGAAGGAGGCCGCCGGGTGAGGGGCGCCATGAGCGAGGAGGCACCCGGCGCCGCGTCGGAGCCTGGAGACGAGCTGTTCCTGCGCAGCGCCGGCCAAGTGCTGGCGCCGAGCCGTCGCCGTCTCCGCTTCGTTCAGCAGTTGGACTCCACAGACTGCGGTCCCTCTTGCCTAGCCATGGTCCTCGACCACTACCGCCGTTCAGCCTCACGCTCATGGCTGCGCGACCTGTGCTTCGTGTCTCGCCAAGGCTGTTCGCTCTTCGCGATCTCGGAGGCCGCCGAGAGTTTCGGATTCCAGACTCGCGGCGTCGAGATCGAGTTCGACCAGCTCAGCGAAGTGCTCCTGCCTGCGGTGGCCCACGTCGGCACAAACCACTTCGTCGTTGTGCTCCGGGCGAACGAGCGCGAGGTCGTGATCGCAGATCCCGCCCGCCGAATCCTCAAGCAGACCCGCGCCGTCTTCTCTGAGGACTGGCGTGGCTCCCTCCTCCTCTTGCGACCTACCGAAGAGTTCGTTGCGGGGAAGGGCCGGGAACCCGACCCGAAGCTTGGACGTTTTCTCTCCTACCTGCAGCCCCAGCGCGTCGCCCTCGTCAAGGTCCTGCTCCTTGCGATCGCGCTTCAGGTCACGGGCCTCGTGACCCCTCTGATCACTCAAGCCGTGATCGATCGAGTGTTGATCGGTCGGGAGATTGGCCTGCTTGAGGCCCTCCTCGGGGCGCTCGCCGGCGCGGCCGTGCTCTTAGCCGGTCTATCGGCGCTAAAGAGACTGGTCTTGTTCCAGGCAGTCCGCTCGATAGACCGCACCATCGTCGTGGACTTCCACCGACGGCTCTTTCAGCTTCCCCTCGGCTTCTTCGCCTCGCGCAAGGTTGGGGACCTCTTGCTCCGTTTCTCGGACAACCACAAGATCCGGCACTTCCTGACGTCGGTCGTGTTCGGCGCCGCCCTCGACCTCGTGCTCGGCGTCACTTACCTCGTCGTCGTGTTCTTGTACGACTATCAGCTTGCTCTCGTCGGGCTCCTGCCTTTGCCCCTGTTGTTCCTCCTGGGGTGGATCGTAACCCCCTCCCTCCGGCGCAACCGCCGCGAGCTTGCCGAGTTGCGCTCTCGCAAGCAGTCCGCGCTCGTGGAGGGCTTGAACGCCGTCACCACGATCAAGAGCATGTGCGGTGAAAGAGCCGAGGGAGAACGCTACGCTCAGCTCTTCGACGACCAGTTGGAGATCGAGCTCAAGGGCGTACGCCTCACGACGACTTCGAAGGCCCTCACGACAATCATCACAACGCTGAGCATGGCCCTCCTCCTCTACGTGGGCGCCCAGCGAGTCCTCGCCGCCGCCGTGACCGTCGGTGGCCTCGTCGCGGTGCTGGCCCTCCTCGGCCAGGTGATCGGACCTGCCAAGCGGCTGGTCCGGGTTTGGGAGCGCTTGCAAGACACGTCGGTCGCCCTCGAGAGGGTGGCAGAGATCTTCGATCGAACTCCGGAAGAGCCCCCGGATCTGCCTCGCAAGGACCTCCCCCCACTCGAGGGGCACGTGCGCCTTGAGGACGTGACCTTCCGCTACGCGCCGGACCTCGAGCCCGCGCTCCGGGGCGTCTCCCTCGAAGTCCTCCCCGGGCAAATGGTTGCGATCGTGGGCCGCAGCGGCGCCGGGAAGTCGACGCTGGCCAACCTGCTGCTGAAGTTCTGGTCCCCCGAGAGCGGCGCGGTCTACCTCGACGGTATCGACTTGCGAGAAGTGAGCGTTCGATCTCTACGCCATCAGGTGGGGTATGTCCCGCAGAAGATCGACCTCTTCTCTGGGAGCATCCGGGAGAACATCGACTTCGGTCGGAATTTGGAGCCCGAGGCCATTCGCTGGGCAGCTCGGACCTCGGGAGCCGACGCGTTCATTTCGCGTCGCCCGGACGGCTACGAAACGCTAGTCGGAGAGCGCAGCACGGCACGCTTCTCCGGCGGAGAACTCCAGCGACTAGCGGTGGCGAGAACTCTGGCTGGGCGGCCCTCGCTGCTCGTCCTCGACGAGCCCACCAGCGCCCTCGATCGCGAAACTGAGGAGACCCTGATCGAGAATTTCGTCGAGGCGGTCGCGGGCGGAACGATCATCGTCCTGGCGCATCGACTCAGCTTCACCCGCCGAGCAGACCAGGTCTTTGTCCTCGACCAAGGAACCCTTGTTGAGAAGGGAACCCACGACGAGCTCTTCGCGCTCGGCGGCGTCTACTCCCGCTTGTTCTCGGAGAAAAACGCATAGCCGACCAAAGAGGAGTCGATTTGACTCCGGCGAACTTGCGCCGAGGGGCGAACATGCTCCCCAGGCTCCGGAGTGGGCTGCCTCGCAGACTGGCTCGGCCGGCGGCCGCCAGCGTGCGAGACTCCGCCCATGAAGCGACCCGCCGAGCGACTAACCGTCGCCTCCCTAGCGTGTTTGATCACGCTCGTCTCGACGACCGTCCTCTCTCAGGACGCCCCACCCGAGCGCGTCGCACAGGCCCTCAACCGCGAGGGAATCCGCCTTCACGCGGCGAAGCGCTACGCCGACGCGGTCAAGTCGTTCTCCGAGGCGCTCCGAGCGCACGCCAAGGACGCGCCGCCCTCAGACGAGTTCCGCCAAGACTTGGAGTTCAGCCTCGCTAACGCCCGCCAAATGTTGGGTGACCTCCGCGAGTCGCGCGCCCTCTACGAGCACTTGATTCGGATCGATCCCGCTCGGGCGCCGCGCTATCACGCGCGGCTCGACATTCTCGCGGTCCGTGAGCGCCAAGCCTGGGCGAAGCGACTGCCGGTGTCTGGGAATCGGCGCCTCGTTCGACTCGTGCGGGGGATCCTGCCTCGCTTCCAAGGCCTCCGAAATCCGATCGAGGTTCGCCTCCTGACCGACGACGAGAACGACCCCGCTCACCTCAAGCAGCTCGGTGTGCCGACTCAATGGGTCCCGATCAGCGATAGCAGCACAATCGCAGGGAGGCACCTGCTGCTCTACAACGCCAGCTTCTGGGCCGAAGCCAGCGACACCGAGTTGACCGGAAACCTCGCTCACGAGCTCATGCACCGCGAGTGGGAAGACCTTCGCCTCCAAGGCCGCGTCTTCGACTGGACTCGCGACACCATGTCCTACGCAAGCCTTGAGCACGTCATTGACTACTGCGTGACTGGGAAAGGCCTCCAAGCCGAGCTCTACTCGGCCAAGGCCTACCTGCTCGAGAAGGGAAGCCCTCGCTACCTGCGCTGGGACATTGCTCCCAACGCCCACCACCTCGCAGACGTGATCACACGCGCGAGCGAGTTCCGAATGCCAGGTCGAGGCGACACGATCCCGACCGCCCCAGTCCCCACCCGGATCAAAGCCGACGTCGCAAAGCGCCTCGCGAGCTTCTCCTGGTATCGCTAGTCGGCGTGCTTCTCGTCCCACGATCCTGACGACCGAGATCTTCGCCACCTCGGTGATCTTGATCGGGTGGAGTTGGGGAGTCGCATGAGCAACGAAGGACAAAGCTCTGAGGACGCACAGGAGCCGCGTGACGCTCCGTTCGCTCAGATTGCGACCCAGGTCATTGGAATCGCCTTTCCACTCGTGCTCGCCCTCTCGTGCCGTCGCTAGGGGAGCGACTTCGTCAGCACTCGGCGTTTCGAGCGCGCGTTCCCGCGATCGCGGAAGCTCGAGCTCGCGATCTTCAAAGGCTCAGTCGTCGTCCTCGACCTGAGCGCCGCGATCGACGACAGGGGGTTCCACGACACCTACCGCCTGACCGCCTCAGGTCGCCGAACGCTGTCTCCCTCCCTGGCTGAAGCTCACCCAGGGCCGATATCTAGTGGGTCTTGAGAAATCACCCACGAGGAGTTGTGGATTCGAAGGGTCGTTGGAACTGAATCTGTTAGTAAAGCGGAGCACGATTCTGAGCGAGGTCGCCTTCCTTGCGAAAAAGGAGTCGTGAGACCCCCCGACGCGGCGACCTCTCAGAATCGTGGCCTCCGGTTTATCGGTGCAGGAACTCGGCCTTGCTGCGCGGGCCCTTGGTCATGAAGTTCTCGATGCCGATCTTCATGTCCTCGAGCTTCACGACTTCGCCAAAGAGCTTGGCCTCGAGCGCGAGCCCGTCCTCGAGCGAGAGGCGCGCCCCCTCGAGGATCGCGCGGCAAATCACCGCGTCGACAGCGGTGCTCAAGTGCCCGAGCTCCGTTTCGGGGAGGCTCCCTGGAACTCCCTCGAGGGGAGCGCTCGGGGTTCGCGTGAGCTCGACTTCTCCGCAGGCGGCCTTTCGCACGAGCGAGATCGCAGCGCTCAGTAAGTCGCCTTCGACCTCCTCGCGCACGAGACCGATCTCGACGGCCTCAGCTCCTGAGATCGGGCGACCCGTCCTCAGCAGTCGGGCAGCGTGTTCGAAGCCGACGAGGCGCGGCAAGCGTTGGGTGCCGCCAGCGCCGGGAATGATCCCTAGGTTCGGCTCGGGCTGAGCTGCGAGAACGCGCAGTCCCTTCCGAGCCAGACGCGCGTGGCACGCCATGGCCAGCTCGTTCCCACCCCCGAACGCGAGGCCGTTGAGCGCACAGACCACTGGCTTCTCGAGGGCCTCGATCCGGTTGAGCGGTCGCTGTGATCCCAGGCACGTCGACTCGCCCTGCTCGGGCGTCTCGATCTTCGCCAGGAAGCCAACGTCGGCCCCGCTCACGAAGGCCTTCGTCCCAAACCCAGTGATCACTGCGCCCACGACGCTGTCGTCACTCGAGATCGCCTCGGCCTGCGCCTCGATCTGCGCGAACACGTCACCGTTGAGCGCGTTGAGGACCTTCGGGCGGCGAATCGTGAGAACCGCCACGCCGTCATGGTCTTGGCGCTGAATGTAGGGGATCTCCCAGTCTGCCCCCGACTCGCCTAGCTTGACCAGACAGTTCGCGAGCGGGAACTCAGGGTGCTCGGCCTTGAAGGCTTGCACCAACTCGAGGGCCGCCTTGATCCCGTAGCGATTCATGGCCGCGAACGGACCGTCGATCACGAGTCCGATCTCGACCACCATTTCGAGGTCGCCGACGCTCGCGATCCCGCTCTCGATCACTTCGGCCGAGAGACCCCAGAAAGTCGCGCGGAGGGCGTCTGCGATCGTGGCCTTGGCCTCGGCTGCGACGACGATCTCCTCGCCTCGCTTGGGTGTGTCCCAGAGCTCGTCCTTCTCGACTTTCTCCAGCAAGGAGGCGGGTGGCTTGAACCAGGAGCAGACTTTGGTGTGGAGCAGCTCGAGGCCGTGCGCCGTGATCGGGTTTCCGCCGGTCAGGTTGTGAGCGGTGAAGGGTCCGACGCCAAGGCCAAGGACCTCGCGCGCGACCGTGTCGATCTCCTTCGCGCTGCCGACGCCCGCCTCCAACAAGAGCGCTGAAGTCTGGAGGAGCCCTTCGAAGAGCGGGTCGATCGCGTAGCCGTAGCGACTCCCGACTTGAATCGGGACCTTGCCGATCTCCTCGTAGAAGCGAAGCAACCAGCTCGCGACTTCTGGATCGGTCTCGGCGCCGGGGACGACTTCGAGCGCGCGGTTCCGCTCCGCGGGGAAGAAGTAGTGGACGACCGACGTGCGCCCTTTGCCCTCGATCGGCGCGAAGATCTCCTCGGGTTCGAGGTGGCTGCTGTTGCTGAGGAGCAACGCGTCGGGCGAACAGAGCTCGACGACCTGGCTGAAGATCTTGCCCTTGATCGCGACGTCCTCGGTCGCTGCCTCCACGATCAATTCAGCGCCGCGGAGTTTCTCGTAGTCCGAGGTGAACACGGTCGCGGCCTTGATCCGCTCGCCTTGATCCGCCTTGAACGCTCCGCTCGCGACGCCCTTGTCCACCTTCTTGGTCAGCTTGGCTTTGCCGCGCTCGAGCGCGTCCTCGCTCAGATCGACGACCACGATCTCGACGTCGCTAGGCGCTAGGACCTTCGCGAAGTGGAGCGCTATGTCTGGTCCGATCTGTCCAGACCCGATCACGCCGACTTTGTTGATCGTCCGACCCGAGAAGGAGTAGCCCATGTTCATTCCTTGTCCCGGGCTCTAGAACAGCGCCCGCTGGCGGGCGTTCTACCCCGTCGCCGGGGGCGTCGTCCATACAGCCGGCGCGCCTCCGGTGGGAAAGCAGCCCTCCCGAAAAGAGCGACCGGCGGCAGGACACAACCAAAGAAAGAAGGGCGACGCTC
>JAESQQ010000547.1 GCA_016765095.1 Planctomycetota bacterium
CCCCCTGGCACCGTCAAGCGCCGCCTCTTCGAGGCCCGCGAGCGGCTCCGACCTCGCCTGGCCGGCCTTCTTGGCCGGCCTCACCAAGACCCCAGCGGCCCCGCGCCGCGCAGCCTTCGCTTCCCGCTCTAGGAGTCACCATGACCGACCCCCGCGCCACCTTCGAAACCCTCCTACGCGCCGCCCACGCAGCGAACGCCAGCGACGTGCACCTCGTCCCGGGCGAACGACCGCGCTTCCGCCTCGACGACGCGCTCGTCCCCCACGGCGAGCACGTGTTCTCCTCCGACGAGATCCAGGCGATCGCAAAGGAGCACTTCGGCGACGTCCGCCTGGCCCGCCAAGCCCGGGAGGGCAGCGCCCAGCGCCCGATCCACCTCAGCGAAGGGATTCGGGCCCGCTCGACGCTCTCCATGACGCGCGGCCACTACAGCATTGCGGTCCGCTTCAACAGCGGCCCCCTCGAGCTCTCGCTCGAGCGCGTCCGAGCACCCGACGTCGTCAAGGAGTGGCTGGGCGCCTCGCACGGGCTGATTGTCATGGCAGGACCCCACGGGTCGGGCAAGACGACCACGCTCTACGCCATGACGGAGTGGCTCAACCAGAACCGAGCGGTTCACGTGTGCACCGTGGAAGATCCGCTCTCCTACGAGATCGTCTCCAAGGAGGCCCTCGTCCAGCAACGCGAAGTCGGCGTCGACGTCCCGACCGTCGCCGCCGGGATCTCCGCCGCCCTCGCCCAGGACCTCGACGTGCTCATGGTCGCCGCGCTGGCCGATCTCGAGTCGCTCTCGGCCGTCCTGCACGCCGCCGAGACAGGCCACCTCGTCCTGGTCCAAGTCCACGCCAACTCGGCCGACGAGGCGCTCGAGCGGATCGTGGAGGCCACGCCGCCTTCCATGCACGCCATGATCCGTCGCTCACTCAGCGAGACGCTGCGAGGCGTCCTCTTTCAGCGCCTCGTCCGCAAACCCGAGCAAGGGCGGGTCGCGATCTACGAGGCCCTCGCACCCAACGACCGTCTCTTGGCGACGATCGCGAGCGGCGGCCGGCTGAGCGGCCTCCCCCGCGGAGAGGGCTCGCTCTCCATGCGGGACGATATCGCGAGCCTCGAGGAGGACGGGACGCTCACGCCCGAAGTTGCCGCCGAGGCGCTCGCCTGGATCCGCAACTAGCCTACGAGCGCGCCTCCGGACGGGCATACTGGCCGGCTCGCCGTGCACAGGAAGGCTCTCCTCATGAGCGCTGAGACAGAGTTCCCAATCAGCTACCTCGACTGGCTCAGCGGCGAGGAGTTCGTGGAAGGGATCGGCTTCCCCGGCAAGATCGTCCTCGGCGACTCTCTGGAAGAAGTCGAGGAGCGAATCGGCTCTGGGCTGATCGACCCCGACCTCGCAGACCGGACGCTCTACGCCGGACCCTGGGTCCTCGCGCTCCGCGGGACAGAGAGCGTGGAGGGGATCAGCCTCCTGGGCGATGGCGCCCCCGAGCTCGCCTCGGGCGTTCGGCTGGGCGACAGCCTGGCGCAAGTGGTCGAGTGCTACGGCGAGGCAAAGCGGCAGGAGGTCCGGTCGGGACGATTTCGGGTCGCCTACCCGCTCCTGGGGGTCGAGGTCCTCCTCGACGAGGGGGTCGTCGAGGCGGTCACCGTCCGAGCACCGAAGGAGGCCTTGGCGCGAGGCGAGCTGAGCCCAAACGGGAAGCGACGCGTGTACCGCACCCTCTGCAACATGGCGGGCTGTGAGGGCGAGATTCCAGCCAAGGAGCGCGAGGTCCTCGAACACTACCGAGCTCGGTTCGAGATCCCCTCCGTCGAGGCGACTGAGATCGAGGCCCAAGCCCTCAAAGGCGAGGGGATCAAAGTCGGCAAGCTCAAGGCGGAGCGATCCGTGCTCATGAAGGGCCTGATCGCGGTCGCCGCCGCCGACGGGGTCCTCTCCAAGCCCGAGCGAAAGCGCCTGACGACCTTCGCCAAAGCAGTCGGGCTCGCGCCCGAGAAGCTCGAGGCCGAGCTGGATCAGCAGATCCCGAGCAGCGAGAGCGCCGCTCCCTTGCCCTCGCCGACCACGTCCGAGCCTGAGGTCCCCCTCGAAGTCCGCAGCCTGTTTGGCGGCCTGACGCCTGCGCTCGGTCACCTGGTCCTGCTCGGGGCCGTTGGCGCAGACTTCGTCCAGGTCGACACCTTCGGGCTCGAGCCACAGGGGGGCTTTCGTGGGTTCGCGCTCGTCCCCCAAGGGAAGCACCGCCTCGTGATCAAGGAGGGCGACTTCAAGCTCGAGCGCTGGCTGGACTTCGCGCCCGGCGAGGTCCACGTCCTTCGCTACGAGGGGCGCGAGCTCTCGCCCGCAGACCCCGAGGCGAGCGAGCGATACGTTCAGCTGGCCTCGTCTGGGGCCATGAGCCTGGCGCTGGTGCTCTACCCCGTCACCCTTCGAGGCCACTGGCACGAGCTGACTCGGTTCATACCGCCAGGCCCTCTCTCGAGCCCCAGAACCGAGGAGGACCCCCCCGGCGAGAGCCGCCTTGAGCGCGCGCTCCTAGGGACCCACGGCGGCGACGCCGAGAGCTTTCTGGGCGAGCTCTCCGCCTCTTTCCTCCAGGGCTACCTGGCGGGCGGCGAGGACGCCTGGGCCCGCTACGTGCACCTGCTCCAGGCCTCCTACCACTGCGGCGAGAGCCTCCCGCAAGACCACGTCGAGCTCTTCGTGCAGCTCGTCCAACTCCTGATCGAGCAACACACCGAGCTCCCCGACGCCTTCTTCGGGGCAGACTCGGCCGTGGCCTTCGGGAGCGGATATCTCGCTGAGGATCTAGTCGACACCGAGGTCCCAGAGCTCGTCAAAGCGGGACGATCTTTCGCCGCGTTCAGAGCGGAGCGCCACGCCTAAGCGTCTAGTGCTGCCCGCCAGAAGTCCGGTACGGGTGAATGTAGGGGCGGGGTTTTACCCGCCCGCGGGAGGAGTTACAGCTCCTGAGGTAGCGGCGACAAAGTGCGCGGAGGCTCCAGAGAGGCCGAGCGGCAAGGCCTGGGGGCGGGCGGGGGTAAACCCCGCCCCTACCGGAGGGTTTGAAACCACCTGGTAGGAGGCACTCGACTCGACTCGAGTGCGACCTGCGCGGCCTCGGGGGCGGGCGGGGGTAAACCCCGCCCCTACCGGAGGGTTTGAAACCACCTGGTAGGAGGCACTC
>JAESQQ010000548.1 GCA_016765095.1 Planctomycetota bacterium
CTCAGCCGTCCGCTCGTTCCCCAGGCGCGTCGAGGCCCTTCGCGCCGCTACGCGCGAGCGCGTGCCCTAGCAACCCGCCGGCCTTAGGGCGGTAGTGCCTACCCGTGGGGGGGACAGGTCTCCCCCATTCCTCCGCTCGTTCCTCGCTGCGGAACTCCCCCTCCGGGTTGCTTCGCACCCAGAAGAACCCTGCATGGTTGGTTGCTTCGGGGTGCTTCGCACCCAAAGAGGTTCGAGTGCGCTACTCTTCGCGCCAGCGCGACGGAACAAGAGCAGGGCAGGGGGGCGGATCACAGAGCTCCCCGGAAGCTACGGCCCGGTCGCGATCACACCCTGCGGCGGCTACGCGCTAACGGGCGCGGAGGAACAGGCCGCGATCCTCTGGCGGCTCGGCGATCGGAGTGCCGAGGAGCTGACGACTCTGCGAGGCCACTCACGTCGCCGGCCGCGAAGCAGCATGAAGGAGTGGGTCGGCGACGAGAGCTTCGTCGTCCCCGACACGCTCTCAAGTCTCGCGATCTCTCCGTGTGGCAGCTACGACCTCACGACCACACTCGATCAAGCGGTGGTTTGGGAACTCGATCTCCTCGAGGGGAGCGCGAGGCTCGCCGCTCGACTCGAGGGAGCAGCGTCGTGCGGCGCGTTCTCACCCGACGGCGGGTGGATCGTCGCGGGGGCGACCCGCGACTCCGCGAAGGGAGCACATTTGTGGCGCCTGTTCTCGCCCGAGTCCGAGTCACCCGTCCAAGAATGGCCGCGCTAGGACCCCCGCCCGCAATCCCACGCTGCGTCGGGGCTCTAGGCCACAGGCGCAGCGAAGGCTCCTGGGCGGCGTTCTCGCAGACTTCGGGGCGTGGCTCGGCGCCCTCAACATGGGCCGCTGGGGTAACTTCCGATAAGGTCCCTTATGTATCGTTGGGGGGGCCTTAAGTCCTTAGAAGAGGTAAATCGCCTCCCGCAGCACCCGGAGGCGCCGTCATGGCCAACCGAATCGATCACCTGGGCATCGCCGTCACGGATCTCGCGGCAGCCGAGGAGCTCTTCGCAACGCTCCTTGGAACCAAGAGCCAAGGTCGCGAGGTCGTCGAGAGCGAAGGCGTCGAGGTCTCGTTCTTCCAAGTCGGTGAGAGTCGGTTCGAGTTGCTCGGCGCGACGGGTTCCGAGTCGCCGATTCAAAAGTCGCTCGACAAACGCGGCCAAGGCATTCACCACGTCGCGCTCTCCGTCGACGACATTGACGCCGAGGTCGCGCGCTTGACCGCGGCCGGGTTCCAGTTCGTCGGCGAAGCGCCGCGACCGGGCGCTGGCGGCCACCGCGTGGCCTTCATTCACCCCAAGAGCGCAAACGGGATCCTCGTCGAGCTAAGCGGGCACTAGCGCTGCCCTCCAGAAGTTCCGGTACGGGCGCTCAGCGGACTTCGAGTCGATCCCGGCCCGCTTCGATCGCGATCGAGAGCGCGACCTCGACGCGGGGGAGCGGGTCGGAGACGTCTGGCAAGAGGCGGGTCAAGCCTGCGCTGAGCGTGACCCGGTCGAGATCCGGCGCGAGGTCCTCGCGCCGGCTGAGCGCCGTGCGCGCGAGCTCCAGCCGCTCCTCTGCGTCGTCGCCGGTCCACGGAACGAGCCAGCGGTCCTGCGCCCAGGCCACCACGCGGTCGCCGAGTTCATGCTGCAGCGCCGCCGTGACTTCGCGGCAGAGTCGCTCGCCGCGCTCGACGCGGAGATTGGGGAGGTTCGCGCGGTCGAGGTCGAAGAGCGCGATCCACTCGCACTCGGGAAGCACAAACGCCCCAAAGGGCGCACCGACCGGGCGCAAGGCGCCTGCGCTCAGCGCGCCGGTCCGGGGATCGCGAAACGCCGGACGAACCCAGTCCGGTCGGGCGCCCCCCCTGCCCTGCCCTGGCTGCGCGCGCTCGGAGACGAGCTCGATCGCAGCTCGCCAGAGCGGATCGGCCACGCTCTTGATCATGCGCACCTGCAGCGAGGGAACTCCCTCGTGGTCTGAGCCCTCGAGGAAGGCCGCCAGGCGGAGCTTGGCCAAGGACGAACCGCCCTCCAGCGTTCGTTCCCCGAGTCGGAGCAATTCGTCCGGCGGGAGGTCGACGAGGTCTGGCAGCCAGCCTGGGTAGCCCCGACTGGAGAGAACCCGCTCGCCAACGCTGAGGCCGAGCAGCTCCGAGACTGGAGAGAGGGTTCGCTTCAAGCGCGCGGGCAGGCGAGGGTTGGCCAAGAAGGCTCGGAGGAGCGCGTCGAGGCGCGGGTCGCCGTCCCCGACGAGCGCACTCGCGGCCCAGGTTTGGCGCTGAATCAAGTCTGGATCAAGGGGGCTCTGCTCCCCGCCAGGGCGAAGCCAACTCTGGAACAGGACCTGCTCGCCAGCGAGGGGAAAGCAGCGCTCGAGCGCCTCGTCGGCCGCAAGATCGCCTCGCCAAGCGGCCACCTGAACGACTCTGCAGGCGTCACGGGTTTGCCCGGCTCGCCTCAACGCGGCGGCGCGCTGCTCCCAGTCGTCTTCGCGTTCGGCGCGTCGGAGGCCTTCGTCCACAGCGCTCAGCCTACGGGCTCTGGAGGCCCGGGCCGAAGCTTAGGCGTGCAAGATCTCCAGCCGGGCTCGTCCGTTCTCTTTGGCGAGGACGAGGGCCTCCTCGAGGGGCCGCAACGTGGCGGCGTTCGGCAGGGCAGCGTGCGGGACGGCTCCCCCGCTCAGCGTGACCCCGCCGCACAGGGTCTCAAGCAGGGCGTCCTGGGCGACCCGCTCGAGACACGTCGCGAACCGCTCGGGACCGTCGGGACCTTCGTAGGGGATCAGCCACTCGTCTCCGCCCCACCGAATCACGCGATCCCCGACTTCCCGGTTGAGCAGCTCTGAGACGCGTTGAATCACCTGGTCTCCCACGTCATGGCCGTGGTCGTCGTTGAGGTGCTGGGAACCGTCCATGTCGAACAGGCCAGCCCAGGCCCCCGGCGGGAGCTCGAGCCGCGGGGTGGCTGCAGCCGACGCCGCAGGCAAGACCGCGAGAGCGAGAGCGTCAGCAAGTCGCGGTGAACGGAGTCGACCCAATCCGGGCGCCATGGGAGCCCTCCTGGCAAGCACTCCCCTGCCCTGCCGCGATCGAACTGTTCCAGGCGTCGTGCGTCGTCTATCGAGGGCGGCGCCAGGAGCTCTGCGCGGAGCGAGTCGAGGCTCGGATCGTCGGCCCGATCGATCAGGCAGACCACACGCAGCCGGACCCCTGCGGCGTCTGCGGGATAGTCGGGCGTCTCTGGCAGGCCCGCCACGAGGGCCCGAAGCTCGTCTGGGAGGAGCCGCGTTCGATCAAGCCCAGGCCCGTTGGTGTGAAGGAGAGCGGAGACTCGACTCAAGTGGGACGCCGCCAGAAGCCAGCTCTCCCCCGCCTCTTCTGCCGTAGGGACGCCGTGGTAGACCCGCGCGCGATGGTCTCGGGCCGCTCGTAGCCAGGCCAGCGCGGGCACCACCAGGCGCGGGTCTCCGTCTCCCAGCAGGATTCGAGCTGCGGCGGGCCCGTCCTGAGTCCACTGATCGGCAGGGGCGCCGGCGAGAGTCTTGAACAGGAAGCTGGCGTCTTCGTCGAGGGGATACTCGGCCCGCAAGACCTCCCTGGCGCGCGGATCGCCGTCGCGAGCGGCAGCGGCGACCCAGCGGCGCGCGAGGTCGCTCTCCCCCATTCGACGCAGGCTACGGGCTCGAGACTCCCAGTCAGCCCCCCGCTCGGCTCTTCGGAGTGCGTCGTCCACGGGAGCCCGGGTGCTTCAAGGAGGGTGAGGTGAATCCCCAGCCTAGCCGGGCGGTTTCCGCTTTCGCTAGGGGCAAGAAACCCTTCCTGAAACCCCTACCAGGCCTCTGTATATATACGTCCCACTACTGGCCCAGCTATCTATGCGCACAGGCCTCTAGATACCTCTACCTGCGACGATATCAGCATGTATGGCGCACGGAAGTCGCACCCGTTTTGGGGAAAGCGCGCCGACCATTTTCGGTGGATCGGAATTGGGATGAAGCGCAATTCGATTCACATATGAACCGAATCATGCCCCCTGGCCTTGTCCGAAAGCACTTATGGCTTCCGGCTCGTTGGGCAAAGCACTTGCGACTACCAACGCGTAGGGAAGGACCCCACCATGATTCGAACGCAACCTACCTTGATCTCCTGTGCAGCCTTCGCCCTGATTGCGGCGACGGCGGCCGGGTGCAACAACGGCGGCGGCGAGCGCGTGTTCCTGGCTTCAGGCACGATCGCCCCGATCGGATCCCAAGGGCTGCTCAGCAGCGGGGTCACCGAATACAACAACCTGAGCGACCTCCAAAACGCAGCCTCCAAGCTCCCCGCCGGCTCTGAGTTCGCCGGCCCCAACCTCCAGATCCTGAGCCCCCTCCGCGGCGCGCAGCTCCCCGTCGGCCCGACCACGGTCGAGATCCTCGTCGAGGACAGCACACACAAGGGGATCGGCTCGGTGTTCGTCGCTGGCCAAGGCGTCGTCCCCGGCCCCGACGGCAAGGCTACGATCCAAGTCAACTTGACCGCCGGCCTCCATACGATCGTGGCCGAGGCCCTCGACAGCGAGGGCAACCGGACCGAGCGTCACGTCTCGGTCCTGGTCGGCGCCCTCGTCCAAGAGGGCACCGAGGTTCGCGACGGCGCCCGAGTTCGGATCACCGACGACGCCCTCGACGCCCTCGAGCCCCAGATCGGGACCAAGCTCCAGGCCCAGAAGGCCACGATCGTGCAATCAGTCCTGAGCGCGCCTGCTCCCAAGAACACCAAGTGGAAAGGCTTCGACTTCGGCGCCACCTCGGGCGAGATCGACTGTCAGCCCGGCGGCCTGAAGTTCAAGGTCTCGATCAAGAACGTGGCCCTGAGGCTCGAATACAAGGCCAAGATCCTGTTCTTCTTCTCGACGACCAAGCGGGGCACCGTCCGCGCCCAGGACTTGATCATTGAGGCGGTCGCGACCCCGACCCTCGCCGCGAACGGAACGCTGACCAGCACCCTGAGCCAAGTCACCGCCCGCACGATCGGCTTCAGCGTCCCCGACTGGGCCAAAGGCGAAGAGGGCAACATTCGCCGCAACTTCGAGCAGAGCTTCGCGACCCAAGCCGGCGCCACGATCGACAAAATGCTGACCGACGCGCTCACCAAGACCAAGACGAGCGGGACGACCGTTCGTCAGGTCTACGGCAAGCCGCTCAACACTACCTGGCGCTTTAGCGACCTCGCCTTCGACGCTGACGGGATCAACGTGACCTTCGGCGCGCAGACCTCGGCCCCAGCCCCAGGCCAGCCGAACGGCGCGAACTACGGCTTCCCCGGCGTCGTCACGACTGGGACGCCAAACGCTCCCCTCGGCGGGACGGGCGGCGCGGCCTGGAACGGCGCGCTCACGATCCACCAGGACTTGATCAACCAGACCCTCCACGCGGCCTGGCGCCAAGGCGTTATGAACTTCAAGGTCGACCAGGCCAAGCTCGACCAGGTCAACCCCGGCGGAGCTCAGCTCCTGAGCACCGACAGCCTGATCAAGGGCGCCCCGGCCCTGGCCCGCGTTCTTCCGGCTGGCCTCCCGCTGACGCTCGACGTCGAGGCCAAGCTGCCTCCCGTCATCGACGTCGTCTCGAACCAGCCCCAGCACTTCACGATGAAGCTCGGCGCGGTCCGGGTGGACTACCAAGTGATCGACCCGGACAACGGGAACCTGGTCAACTTGGCCGAGACTTACTACGCCCTCGAAATCGGAATCGTCCTCCAGGCCGACGGGGATCGGATCAAGTTCGTCCCGACCGGCGCGAGCGTCGTTCGCGTCGACGTCGTCGGGAACCCCCTCCCCATGGCGGAGCCGATCGTCGACGGAGTGACCCGCGACCTCGCGCCTTCGCTGATCAAGGGAATGATCGCAGCGCTCCCGGGCATGAAGCTCCCCGCGCTCAAGGGCTTCGAGCTCAAGGACCTTGAGTTCTCGACCTACAACGACTCGTTCGTCGTGACCGGCAAGGC
>JAESQQ010000051.1 GCA_016765095.1 Planctomycetota bacterium
CCAGGACTGCTCCCGCCGAATCAGCTAGCCCTGAGCGTCGGCTCGAGTGCGCTCCGGAGCGTCTGGCGCAGATCGCCCCAGCCGGCTTCCTTCCAGAGCCCGACCAGGCGGATCAGAGAGTCGCCAGCGGGTGCGGCGCCGACGGAGGCATGCACGACGCCTTCCGCGGCGTCGCGGGAGGTCCAGGCGACGTATTCCAGCGCTCGCATTTGGCTCCCGCTGATCTGCGCGATTCGGTAGCGGCCGAGCAGCTGCGAGTTGATTTGGTTGACGGCTTCGCGAGCGGCGGCCACAGAGTCGCGGGCAAGCAGGAGAGACTCTTCGTCGCGGCGCGCCAGCCAGCGTTCGGTCGAGTGGAGTGCGTGCACGACGCCTGGGACTTCGGGGACCCAACGCTCCAGGAGTGGGAGTCCAACTGCGATCGCCGTGCAAAGGGCTCGGAGCGCAAACACAGGATCAAGCGCCACGAGCTCTGGGTAGGTCTCGTGGAGAGTCTCTCGCTCGTGGTCGGGGAAGAGCGCGGTCGCGGCGGGGTCGCCCAGACGGGCGAGGATCAGGACCGCCTGCTCGGAGGATTCGCCGGTGCGGAGTCGGTGCTGGAGCAGCTCTGTGGCCGCTGCGACGTCGCCTTGGTCCGCTCTGCGTTCCAACTCACGAATGCGTTCGTCCAAGGGACTGGCCCACTCGTGAACAGAGGAGAGGAGGGGAGGTCTAGCGCTCCCGGAAGACGATCCGGCCCTTGGTTAGGTCGTAGGGCGAGAGCTCAACGAGGACCTTGTCGCCCGGAAGGATCCGAATGAAGAACTTGCGCATCTTGCCAGAGACTCGCGCAAGCACCTCGTGCCCGTTTTCGAGCTCTACACGGAAGGTGGCGTTCGGGAGGGCCTCCCGCACGACTGCTTCCAGGGTGATTGCGTCTTCTCTCGGCAAGGTTTCCGCCCTTCGCGAGGATCCCCCCGCTCGTAAGGCCCAGAAGCTAACCGATGCTGACCCGCACGCAAGCGAGCGGTTTTGAGAGCCGCCTCGCTACTGGCTGGCCTCGGTTCGGAGCTCGGGAACTTCGGTCTCGAGGACCTTCTCCATGCGCTTGATTTCCGACCGCCGGAGCCGCGGGAAGGTCCCCTGCGCTTCCAGGGCGCGCTTGACGCGCTCTTTGACCGAGCCCCACTGCCCCTGGAGGTCGTCTGCGGCTTCTCCGAGGGTCAACTGGCGTCGATACGCCCGCTCGAACAGCGCATCGAGGGACAGGTTCTCGTCGCGGACTCGCCGATCCCAGCGATAGAAGCCGTAGGCCGAGCCCAACACGGCGCCTGCGATCAAGGCTGTGATCGCGGTCCACTGGACTCGATCCCAGCCCTCGCTGCTGATCAGGCTCCACTCCATGTAGAGCGCGAACATGCTCACGAGTGAGATCACGAGGCCCAAGAACAGGTAGCTGCGCTGGTGGCGACGCCGCTCGCCCTGAAGGTGGTCGAGGACGGTCGCGTGCATGCGGAGCCGGCGGGTGTATTGGTAGAGCCGGCTGACGACGTTGTCCAGGCGCCGTTGGGGGGCCCGCTGGACCTCCTGGCGGACCTCCTCTCGCTGCTCATCGAAGTCCTTGACGGGGAGGCCCGCGAGGTCGCCGCTGCCGGACTCGCGCGCCCCGTCGACGGGGAGATAAGTCGTGTAGACGTGGGGTAAGTCCTTGAGTGGGATCGCCTTGCCGAGGTTCCAGCAGAGGGCGCCGTAGGCTCGCGCGAAGTCGCGCATGGTCGAGAAACGATCAACTTTGTTGAAGATCAGGAGCAGCTTGTGATCGAGGCCGGCCAGGCTGTCGGTCAGAATCCGCAGCGTCTCGCCCGTTGTGCCGGGCTTGTCGGGGTCGAACAGGAACAGGATCACGTCGGCTCGCTCGGCGAACCAGCGCACGACGCCGGGGAAGTCGTAGCCCCGATCGACGCTATCGTCTATGGCGTCGATCATGCCCGGGGAGTCGATCAGCGCCAGGCCCCGCAGGGCTGGGTTCTCGATTTGGCGGAGCTTGAGGTGGCTGACGAGGGTCTGCCCGAAGCGTTGGAGCTCCCCCCAGGCCAGGTCCGGGTTGGTGATCAACGCAGCCCCGTCCTTGTCGGCGGCCTTCTCGGCGTGGGTGATCACGGTGAACCCGTCGTCGATCGGCGCGATTCCGGTTCGCTGGAGGTCTTCGCCCAACAGGAAGTTAATGAAGCTGCTTTTGCCGGCCGAGTGGTTGCCGAGCAGGAGCACGGTCGGGAGCCCGCTCGTCTCCGACTTGCTCGGGACGGGTTCGAACTCGAACCGGGTGGCGATTGGCTGGAGGGCCTCCTCGTAGATCGTCCAGGCCTTGGCCTCGATTGCCTCTACGAGCTCCGGGCTGGGATCGGTCACGCCGCCGCCTCCGCGTTGAAGACCAGGGCGCCCCGCTTATAGACGGCGCGCACCAAAGAGACGCCAAAGTGCGTCGGCAGATAGCGCCAGTTCGGCGCGTCCCAGACCACGAAGTCTGCTTGTTTGCCGACCTCGAGGCTTCCGATCTCGGCGCCCCGGCCGATCGCGCAGGCCGCGTTGAGCGTCGCGGCGCGGAGGGCCTCAGCGGGGGTCAGCCCGCACTGGAGGCAGGCCAAAGTCAGGATCATGGGGAGCGACTCGGTCAGCGAGCTGCCTGGGTTGAGGTCCGTCGCGAGGGCGACCGCGACGCCGGCGTCGATCATTGCGCGTCCGGGGGCGTGGTCGCTCTTGCGGAGGTAGAAGCTCGTCCCCGGCAACAGGACCGCCACGGTTTCGCTCGCGGCGAGGGCAGCGATTCCGGCCTGCCCGGTGCAGGCCAGGTGGTCAGCGGAGACCGCGCCGAGCTCCACCGCTAGCTCGGCACCCCCGGTCGGCACGATCTCGTCGGCGTGGATCTTGAGGCCGTAGCCGAGCTCCTTGGCGCGGCTCAGGATCCGGCGCGACTCGGGGACGGTGAACACGTGGTCCTCGCAGAACACGTCGCAGAACTCGGCGAGCCCGGCGAGGTCGGGGAGGAGCTCTTCGCAGAGGAGATCGAGCCAGCGGCCGCGGTCGGCGCGGTGTTCGTCTGGGATCTCGTGGGCGGCGAGGTTGGTCGCGACGAGGTCGATCGCGTGGCGGGAGTCGAGCGCCCGGATCGCTTCGAGCTGAGTCCGCTCTGCGGCCAGGGCCAAGCCATAGCCGCTCTTGGCTTCCGCCGTCGTCGTTCCGCAGCTCAGCATGCGGTCCAGACGAGGGAGGGCGGCCTCGGTCAGCTGGTCGACGCTCGCGCCGCGCACCGAGCGCGTCGTGGAGCGAATCCCGCCGCCGGCCTTGGCGATTTCAGCGTAGCTCTTGCCCGCCAGGCGGAGCTCGAACTCCGCCTCTCGGCTGCCGAGCCAGGGGAGGTGGGTGTGGGGGTCGACGAAGCCTGGCAGGACGAGGCCGCCTCCGGCTGAGACCTCGCGCGTAGCCTGGACGCGCGCCGCGACCTCGGCCGCGGGCCCGAGGTCCACAATGCGTCCTTCGTGGACGGCCAGGGCCGCGTCAGAGATCGTCGCCAGCTCGCTCAGGGGTCCGCGCCAGGGAGCGCCCTGGGGCGTTCCCGCAGGCGGAGCGAGCGTGACGAGCTGGCCGATCTCCTTGAGGAGGAGGTCGACCTGGACGCTCATTGGCCGGCGGGCGCTATCGCCGGGGCTGGCGCGGGAGCTGCCGCCGGGGCCGGAGCTGGGGCTGCTGCTGGGGCTGGCGCGTTAGTGAGGGCCTTGAGGACGAAGTCGCCGTCCTTGCTCCAAATGATGTGATCGCGCGCCTTGAGGGTGAAGGTTTGCGCGCTCGCTGCTATGTCTCCCTCTCCTTGCTGAATCACGATCCGACAGCCAGGCGAGTCGACTTCGACCGCGATCCCGTCCGTGAGGTGCTGCCACTTGCTGCTCGTGAGGCCGGTGACCGATCGCACGTTTCCTCGCAGGATCGTGAACCCCTGGTAGTGGGTGTCGACGAACTCCTCGGTCGAGCTGGCGCAGCCAACCACGACGAAGGACAGGATCGTGAGCAGGCAGAGAAAGAGCTTGTGCATCGTGGGCCTCCAGGTGGGGGTGGGCAATATACGAACCGGGGGGACGATTGGGCGGGATTGGGGTCGCTTGGGACTAGCCCTCGGACTCCGACTCGTAGAGCTCGGTGTAGGCGTCTGCCATGGCTTCGAGCGAGAAGCGCTCGTGGATCCAGCTTCGTGCCGCTGCGCCGAAGGTGGCGCGGAGTTCGGGTGACTCGGCCAGGCGCAGAATTCGCTCCGCGAGGGCCTCGACGTCGCCGACGGGGACCACAAAGCCCGTGACCCCCTCGCGAACGACTTCGGGGGCGCCGCCCGCGGCCGTCGTGATCGCCGGCAAGCCGAGGGCTTGGCCTTCCAGGAGGGTGTTGGGGCAGCCTTCTTGGCGCGAGCAGAGCATGACGAGGTCGGCTGCTCCCATGAGCGAGACGACGTCTTGGCGGCGGCCGAGGTGCTGGAGGACCCCGTCCAGGCCGAGTGAGCGGGCCTCGGCGCGAAAGGAGGCCTCCAGGGGGCCTGAGCCGAGGTGGATCGCGCGCAGCCGGGGGAAGGACTGGTGGGCCTGGGCGAGCGCTCGGAGGAAGTCTCCGGGGCGTTTGACTTCAATCTGGCGGAACGCGCCGACGACGAGGACTTCGTCGTCTGCGATCCCAAGGGTGCGGCGCGTTTCTTCGCGCGCCTGGGGGCTTGGGGTGGACCACTCCGAGACGTCGAGGCCGTTGGGAACGACCGAGACGGTTTCCGAGCCGAGGTCGCTCCAGGCCGCGTAGTCCTTGGCGCCGGCTGCCGAGTTGGCGCAGATCCGAATCCGCTCGCTGCGCGCCAGGCTGGCGTAGGACTGGCGATACCAGGGTTGGTTGAGGTTGGGCGAGTCCTTGGGGCTGAGGCTGCGGACGCCGAGCACGATCCGGGGGACGCCGCTCAGGAGGCCCGCGATCGCGCCGGCAATGTTGCAGCCGTCGAGCCAGCAGTGGAGGACCGCGGGCGGGTCGCGGCGGAGCGCGGCGATCAGGGGGGCGATTCCCTCTCGTTCGCAGTGGCGTTCGAGGAGTGCGCGGTGCTCAGGCGAGAGCCCAGGCAGATCGAGGGGGCGGCTCCGCAGGAGGGGAGGGAGGTAGGTCGAGGAGACGCCCGCTCGAGCCAGACGAGGGGCGTGGTGGGCGTGCTCTCCCTCAAGGGGCGCTCGCACGTAGACGCGTGCCCCGCCTCCCTGCTGCTCGCAGAGGTAGCTCAGCTGGCGCTCGGCGCCTCCTGCGCTCAGGGAGCCTATGTAGTGCGCGATTCCCTGGCCGGGTCGGAGGGGAGCTGGGTCTGCGGCGACGGCGTCCGCCAGGGCCAACGTGGCTTCGGGGCTCGGCCAGGGCGGGTTGAGCCGGTGGCCCCAGAGCGACTCGACGAGGCGCTCGACGCCGGGGAGACGCGCCAGCTTGCGCTGGAGACTGCGGCTCGCGACGAGGGCGAGGCCCTGGGCGGTTGGGAGAGAGAGGACCGAGCCGGGGTAGTCGACGAGGTGCACGCGGGTCGCGCCCAGGCTGGCGGCGAGCGTGGGGAGGAACCGGGCCCGCTGGAGTGAGTCGACGAGGACCTCGTGGCCAGGTTCGTGCCCCTCTTGGAGGGGGACGAGGGACGCCTCCGAATCGCAGCTGACCCTCCGGAGAGGAGAGTTGGTGACAACTGGCCGAGTCCACTCTCGATCGGGTTCGGATTGAGTCACGTCGCCCTGTCAAGCCTCTGGATTAGACCTCCCTGGAAAGGAGTCGACACCTGAATGAACTAGGATTCCACTCGATCGAAGAGGCCTCTTGCGGACGATACCCCGTGGTGGCGGGAAGTCTGGTGTCTTGCGCCTGGCTTTCGCTCTACGAACGAACGACTACACCGAAGAGGCGCCCACGAGTCTGCCTAGCGATCCAAACGCCGCTGACATAGCAACTCGAGCCCAGGGGCGCATCCCTGCCGCCCTGCCCAACCGTCGGAGAGTGCCATTGAGCGGGCTCCACGAGTATCCTCTGCCGCCATGACCGTGTCCGCGCACCCAGTCACTCGGCGAGGTTGGCCCCTCCTCCTCCTCAAGGCAGGCCTGGGGTTTGGGCTCCTGGCCTGGTTCCTGACCGGGGACACGTGGGTCCGGCTGGTGGGTATCGTTCTCGACGCTTCGCCCGCGTTTCTTGCTCTTGCGCTCTTGCTGGGCTTGGTCAATTTCGGCATCGGTACTCTCCGCTGGCACCTCCTGCTCCGCGAAGCGGGGAGCCAGAACACCTATGTGCGCACCTTCTCCTTGCTCCTAGTCGCACAGTTCTTCAATACATTCGTCCCCGGGGGACTGGCTGGCGATGTGGTCCGGACGTGGGGAGGACGCGACGGGGAGGTCACGAGTGCAGTCTCCTTCGGGACCGTCCTCACCGACCGCCTCCTCGGCATCGTTGGGCTCATGACCTGCTGTGGCTTGGGACTCGCCCTATCGTGGAAGGCCCTCCTTCAGTCGGGGCTCGCGCGATACGTGGTGATCGTCTCGGCGATCGCCTGCGTGGCCTTTGCGCTACTGTACAGTCGGCGAATCGGTCGCCCGCTGAGCAGGCTGTTGGGGCGTCTCGGAGCCGCGGGGAGCCTGGTGGAGAACGTCTTAGAGGCCCTGCACGCCCAGCGCGAGAGACCCCGAACTCTGCTCGTGGGACTCGCCCTGTCCCTCACTTCGTCGCTCCTGCAGATCACGATCATCTTCCTGCTAGGCCTGGCCCTCGGATCGGAGGCGGAGTTTCGGCACTACCTGGCATTCGTCCCCATTATCGGGATTGTGAGCATGGCTCCTGTGACAATCGGGGCCGGCTTGGGGGTCCGCGAGGCCAGCTTCGTCCTTCTCTTTGGGCAGATCGGCGTCCCTAAGGCAGTTGCCCTGGGGACCTCGCTCCTCTTCTTCGTGGTCATTTTGATTCCAGCGCTGCTCGGGGGGGTCGTCTACCTCTCCTCCGGCAGGCGCCAAGCCGGACAGCGGTCCAGCGAGACGCTGCCGGCACCTTCGTCCCCCGACCATCTCGGCGGGCCCGGCTTGGGACCGGTTCAAGAGGGGGCTACGCGCTCCGAATCGACGATCTGATCAGCCCTTCCTCCGGTAGACATACACACCTGCGTAGTCGCAGTCGAGGAACTCGTCGCCTAGGACGCATTCACATTGGAGCTCTGCGGCCGCCCGGTTGAGCGGGTGGTCGTGACGGGGGGCCTCGGGTGCCACCAACCGTGGTTGCATGACCCGCGACATGAAGATGTAGAAGCCTAGGGAGACGTAGTCCACCAATTCGAAGTAGGCCCCGGCCGCCTGTTCGAAGCTCTCTCGCTCCAGGAGTCGGTTGTAGGGAACGACCGCGATCGGCCCAAGGCCCGCCCGGTGGCGGCGGAGGTTCATGCCTTGGAATCCGTCTGTCCAACCTTCGCTCGACAGGAAGAGGCCGCCTGGGCGCACGCAAGCGGCCAGCTCTGCGAGTCCTTGAAGCTGGTTCTCCCAAGACGCCAGGTTGATCAAGCACCGAATCGTGATCACGACGTCGAATGGTTGGTGGGCTGCGCGAATTGGAGAGAGGTCGAGGACATCCCCATGTCCGAAGGCAACGTTCTCGCTAGAGCGCGCCGCCGCGTGGACTGTAGCGCGTTCCACGAAGGCATCGACATAGTCCAACCCGACGACGCTCTCGACCTGCTCAGCGAACCGGAGGCTGGAGAGCCCGTCTCCACAGCCCACGTCCAAGACTCGGTCGGCACGGTGTAGGTATGGTTCCATGGCCGATTCGACCGCCGCCTGTAGGTAGGGGTCACGCGCGGTAGGCCGAAGCCCCTGCCCGTCCACGGCCGCCTCGGCGGAGCGCACCCAGAACTCTCTGACTTCGGCAAGACTGCGTGTCTCTTGATTTTCGACCATAGCGCGAAGTGTAGCGCAGACGACTGGGGAGGCAGACAGACAGCGGCACGTGCGACCGAGGAGAATGCGAAACTGGGGTGACCTCCAGCCCAACTCAGGCGCGCGGGTCAGGTGTGTCTGTGCGCCCCGCCTCTGAGAGAATATTGACATAGGTAGTCAACGTTCGCTGAGCTCGCCCTTCTATACATCGCTCGACTCTGGCCCTTGCCGCCATTGGTTGAGCGGGCCACCAACAGGGATGAGTCAGGACATGGAGTGGCTCCACGCGTCCTTCTCGCAGCACATCCTCGAGACGGTCGAAGCGCCAGCGACCGTTGGAGTCAGAGCAGTAGCGGTAGCGCTTCTGAATTGTTGGCCCGTAGGCGTTCACATACCCAGCGACCTCGTCGCTACGCGGGAGCCAACCCGCTTCAGTGGGATTGTGAAAAGAGATGCTGCGAACTTTGGTCTCGGCGACTTGGGTGAGCATCTCGCCCTCACGGCGAATCCAAGCGTGCGCTAGTTCCTCCGTCCAATCGCGTGGGCCGAGCGCCTCCAAATCGACATGGAGGCCCAGTTCGTGGCCTCCGGCTAGGATCCGCCGATAGGCCGCGAGAGAGTCCGGCTCGAGCGCGTTGTAGAACGTCGAGTGGAGGTGCACGAAGTAGGTCGCGGTGATCCCTGCGTCGGCTTCAAGCTCGGCGAGCCGAGCCGCTCGTTGAGGGGAGAAGTCGATGTCGTGACGCCAGAGGCAATTCGAGTCTGGCTCGAGCGCGCGGCTAAAACCCACTGGGACCCAGTGCTTCAACACCAGCGCCAAGAGCTGCGAGTACGCTTGCTCGGTGAAGTCTTCCTCGGCCTTCGGGCTGCGTTCACCCTTCATGGGGCTCCTCGTTGCTCAAGAGGCTACAGGCAAATGGCCCTTGGCGGACCTTGCTCGCGCCGGCGCTGACTGAGATCTGCTATATGATCCCGGAGATCGTGGGAAGGCGAAAAAGAAAGAAGCGACGCGGGCGCGGGGCTAGGGCACGCACGAAGCCTTCTCCCCAGTTCGTTGCGCCGCGAGCCTCAGACCAGCCGGTTGAGCCTTGCTCCAGGCCAGCAGAATCGATGTCGACCGCTGTCGAGCCAGACGATCCGGTACCCACGTTGGGCCAGCCCAAGGCCTTGTTCCCCTGGCTTGAGTCCAAGCCGGGCCTTGTCTGCGCCCCGCTACTCCTACTCCTCCTCAACTTCGCGCTCCGATCGCAACTCGAGGAGGCAGGCAGCCACCTTTATTCCCACGCTGAGGCCGCATGGCCTCAGGCCACGCTGGAGTCCGTTCGGGCGATGCCTTGGTGGCGTTTTCTGCTTCCCATTCCTGAGTTCTCCGGGACTTGGACGACAACCAGCAACATGCTGGTCTGGAACCTGGAAACCTGGCTGGCGCCTGCCGCCATCTACTATCTCGGCAACGCACTCTTCGTTGGAGTCACCTACGGACTAGCCTACCACTCGACTCGCTCTGGGCTCTTTGCCTTCACGCTAGGCCTCTGCGCGGCTTTCACGACGCATAACTATCAGGTCTACGCAGTCACCGGCACGATCGCCCTCTACCTCGTGATGGTTTACGCCGAGGTGGTCTTCTTCTGTCTCTATCGGCTCTGGGGCGCCGAAGAAGGTCGAGTGACCCGCTGGGCGATCCTAAGCGCCCTCGCCCTGGTCCCCTTCGTACTCTCCTACGAAGGCTGGCTGGACTTCGCGAGCTATTGCTGGCTAGCAGCTCCTGTTCTTTACGGATACCACCGCCGGCGGGGCGAGGCCCAGCGTGCGCGACGCGTGCTCATTACCTGGATCGGGATCTCCGCTCTGGCCGTCATTTACGTTGCGGTCAAGGTCAACTGCGGTTTCGGTCAGGTCAAGGGGAGCGAGTCGGACCTGGTGTTCAACAGTCCCTGGCCGAGGCTGGCCGTAGAAGACGCCCTGACTCATGTTGTGACCTTTTTCTACACGTCAATCTCGACGTTCATTCCTGGGCCTCTCGCGGGCTCCGAGGCATTGGGTCAAGTGGGCGCTGAGGCCCTGGTCGCGGATCAGCATGGGTATCACTCCCAGGCGAACCATCTGATTCCCATGAACTATCACTTTTCCTGGCGCTTTCTGGCGGGCGGCGCGCTAGCGCTCTGGCTAGGCATGATCCTCAGGACGACTCGAAAGCTGTGGACACGACCCGAGCCGCGAACGCTCGCAGTCCTGCTTGTCTTGATTCTGGTCTTGGTCGGCTCGCCCACGCACGCACTCGTCAAGATGCGGCCAATGCATACGGTGCCTTTCCTCGGCTACCAAGTCTGGCTGAGCGTTCTAGGGTTGTTCGCACTCGTAGGTCTCGTCGTCCGTCGGCTCGAGCAAGCTGGGATCTCACGGGGGTGGGCACGAATCCTAGTTGCTTTGATCTGGCTCGACGTCGTGTCGTGCGCCTTCACTCGCCCCCCCGTCCTCTCGGAGATGGCGAAGAGTATGGGGGTCGGTTGGTCCTATCCGGACCCGTGGGAGCGCTTGTGCGAACTTTCTGACCTCCCTTGGCGGCGCTGGGTGACCACCGTAGTAGTTTGGGTCAAGTCCCTGTTGGGCTGATGTAGAGGATCAACGTGGATCTAAGCGGCAAGCGTTTGTTGGTGATCGGGGGAGCTGGCTTCATAGGCTCCCACCTCGTGGACCTCCTTCGGGCGGAGGACGTGGCCGAGGTCCGGGTCTTCGACAACCTCTCGCGGGGCGGCGCCGGCAATCTCGCCGAGGCGCTCCAAGACGATCGAGTTCTCCTCTGGGAGACCGGGGGCGAGCTCCTGCATCGCGACGTCCTAGCGGACGCCATGCAGGGCGTCGACGGCGTGTTTCACCTCGCCGCCCTCTGGCTGCTTCATTGCTGGGACTTCCCGCGGTCTGCGTTCGAAGTCAACATTGGCGGGACCTTCAACGTGCTTGAGGCCATGATCCAGAGCGACGCGAAGCGCTTGGTCTACTCCTCGTCCGCATCGGTCTATGGCGACGCGATCGCGGAGCCCATGGTCGAGGACCACCCCTACAACAACACCAACTTCTACGGCGCGACCAAGATCGCAGGCGAGCACATGTGCCGCGCCCTGCATCACCGCTATCGGGATACCCCACAGGCTTTCGACTACGTGGGCTTGCGGTACATGAACGTCTACGGCGCTCGCCAGGATTACCAAGGCACCTATATCGCGGTGATCATGAAGATCTTGGATCGCCTCGATCGAGGCGAGCCCCCGATCGTTTATGGCGACGGGTCGCAGGCCTACGACTTCGTCTACGTCCAAGACGTGGCGCAGTCCAACCTAGACGCCATGCGAGCCGACTCCACCGATCGGTTCTACAACGTCGGCACTGGGATCAAGACGAGCATTAAGGAGCTGGCCGAGCTGCTCCTCGAGCTGACCGGATCGCCCCTTGAGATTCAGTATGAGCCAGGCGGCAAGACCTTCGTGAAGAACCGAGTCGGCTGTCCCGAACTAGCTCGTCGCGATCTTGGGTTCGAGTCCAAGATCAGCCTTCGCGACGGACTCCAGCGGCTGATCGAGTGGCGGGCAGCCCACAAGGAGGCTGTCGCCGAGCGTCGGGCGTCCGCGCGTGGATAAGCGCATCGAGATCTCACAGCCCGCGACCGGGGAGGAGGAGTGGCATGCGCTCCGCGAGTCCCTCGAGACCGGTTGGCTGACCTCTGGCCCGAGGGTCGCCGAGCTCGAGCGACTCTTCTCTGAGCGGATCGAAGTCCGCGAGACGATCGCCAGCACCTCGTGTACCACCGCGCTGCACCTGATCTTGGTCGCGTTGGGCGTTGGACCCGGCGACGAGGTCGTCGTGCCAGCGTTCACCTGGATCACGACCGCGAATGTCGTTCTCTACTGCGGCGCGACACCTGTGTTCGTCGACGTGGACCCTGTGACGTTCAACATGGACCCCAAGCTCGTCGCGGCGTGCGTTAACGAGCGGACCAAGGCTGTGATCGCGGTCCACTTGTTCGGGCTTTGCGCCGATATGGATGCGATCGCTGCGGCGGCTCCTGGCGTTCCGATTATCGAAGACGCGGCCTGCGCGGTCGGGGCCCGCTACCGTGGTCGACCTGCGGGGGGGCTGGCCCGGGCTGGAGCGTTCTCCCTCCACCCGCGCAAGATCATGACTTCGGGGGAGGGCGGGCTCGTCACGACTGACGACGTCCAGTTGGCGGAGCGACTTCGCTCGCTCCGCAACCACGGAGCCAGCGTCAGCGAGGAGGTGCGGCACCATGGCCCGCGGCCTTACCTGCTCCCCGAGTTCAATCTCCTCGGCTTCAACTACCGAATGACCGATCTCCAGGGAGCGGTGGCCTGTGTCCAGCTCTCCAAGCTGGACTCGCTGCTCGAGGAGCGCCGGCGCTGGGCAGCGTTCTATCAGGACGCTCTTTCGGACGTGAGCTGGCTTCGGGTGCCGAGGGCACCCGAGGGTTACGAGCACGGCTGGCAGGCTTTCGTGTGCTTCGTAGATCCCGAGCTGGGCCCACGCCCGCGCAACGAACTCATGGATCAACTCCTGCAGGCTGGCGTCAGCACTCGGCCTGGCACGCACGCGGTTCACTGCCTGGGGCTCTATCGGGAGCGATTCGGTTTCAAGCCCGAGGACTTTCCCCGGGCCTGGGACTGCGATCGCCAGAGCCTCGCGATCCCCCTTCATAACCGCATGACTTCAGCGGACTATGAGCGCGTCGTCGCCGCGTTGCGCAGCCTCTAGTGTGCGGATTCGTGGGGGTGCTGGCGCCTCGGGGCTCCCGGCTGCGGCTGGATCGCCTCAAGCCGATGCTCGACAGCATTGCCCACCGGGGTCCGGACGACGCCGGATATCTAGTCTGGTCCACCGGTCGTGACGACCCGCACGGCGACACTTTCGGGCAGCCTTTCGCCGAGGCTCGTTTTAGAGAGCACTCCCCCCTCCTTCCGCTGATAGACGGTGACGCGGGGCAAGCACGCCTCCATGACGAGCGCTGGGACTTGTTCCTTGGGCACCGGCGGCTCTCGATCCTCGACCTCACCCCGCGTGGCCACCAGCCAATGGTCGCTCGCGATCGAGGGGCCTGGATCAGCTACAACGGCGAGGTCTACAACTTTCCTGAGCTACGCGAGGAGTTGATCGGACTCGGATATCGCTTCTCGAGTCGAACGGACACCGAGGTCGTCCTGGCCGCGTACCAAGAGTGGGGGCTGGACGCGCTCTCCCGCTTCAACGGAATGTTCGCCTTCGCGCTCTGGGACGTTCGCAAACGACAATTGATCCTGGCCCGGGATCGCTATGGCATTAAGCCCCTCTACTACACCCGCACGCAAGACGGCTTCCTGTTTGCCAGCGAGATCAAGGCTCTCCTGGCCTATGGGGACCGAGCCCCAAAGGTAGACCTCCTCGCCCTAAACGAGTATTTCTCGTTCCAGAACGTGCTCAGCGAGAGAACTCTGTTCGACGGAGTTCAGCTCCTCCCACCGGGGACGTCTCTCACGATTCAACTCCCGAGCGGTGACGTCTCGGAACGACGCTATTGGGACTTTCACTTTCGCGACGACCGCCAAGAGAGCAAAGAGGAGCTTCAAGAGGAGCTCTATCACCTGATTGAGAAGGCGGTCGAGCGTCAGCTCGTCAGCGACGTCCCGATCGGCTGCTACCTCAGCGGCGGGCTGGACTCGGGCACCGTGACCGCTTTGGCCACGAGGAAGTTGGGGCGTCTAACCAGCTTCACAGGCGGGTTTGACCTCTCCGAGGCCGCCGCTCACGAACAACGGTTCGACGAGAGGGAACTGGCTGAGAGGATGGCCAGCCTGTTTCAGACCGAACACTACGAGTGTGTCCTGCACGCTGGCGACATGGAGCCGATCCTCTCGGACCTGGTCTGGCACCTCGAGGACCTGCGCGTCGGTCAGTGCTATCCGAACTACTACCTGGCTCGCTTGGCCGGTCATTTCGTGAAGGTCGTGCTCTCAGGGGCAGGCGGAGACGAGCTCTTTGGGGGCTACCCCTGGCGCTATGCCGCCGCCCTCGCTCCTGACAACACAGATTACGTTCGCAACTACTACCGCTACTGGAAGCGACTCGTACCAAACTCCGAGAAGCTGAATCTCTTCAACAGTGACACCGTTGCCAGGCTGCGATGTATGTCGTGTGACGACGGAACCCCTTTTGTCGACCACACCCTCGGCGTGTTCCGAAGAGTTCTGGGGCCGGTCTCCGCAACGACCCCGGCCGAGCAGGTTAATCAATCGCTCTACTTCGAGTGCAAGACCTTCCTCCACGGCCTGCTCGTCGTCGAAGACAAGCTCTCGATGGCGCACTCGCTCGAGAGCCGGCTGCCGCTCCTCGACAACGATCTCGTGGACTTCGCGTGCCGGCTGCCGGTGAAATTCAAGATCAGCGGCCTCGAGCAAATCGAACAGCTCGACGAGAACCTCGTTCGCAAGAATAGAGCCTACAACCCGAAACTCTCGCGAGGCAAAGAGCTCTTGCGCAGCGCTATGGAGCGCATTCTCCCCCCAGAGGTCATTGACGCTCGCAAACAGGGCTTCAGCGCGCCAGACGAGTCATGGTTCCGGGGGAAGGCTGAGGACTTCGTGCGCCGAGTTCTGCTCGATCCTCAAGCGAAGCTCTGCCGTTACCTCGATCAGGACTTCGTCCGGGAGTGGGTGATAGAGCAGCACCGGACTGGCAGTCGGAACCAGCGCCTCCTGATCTGGTCGCTTCTCAGCTTCGAGCTGTGGTTGGATCGGTTTGGGGTTGTGGAGTGAGGGGTTGCGCGTCGGCAGACACGGAGCAGTTCGCGTAGGGCGTAGGGCGTAGGGCGTTGCGGCGACAGGATCGAGCCGAGGGGAGTAGGTGGTCGCTTAGCGATGCGCGAACCGCTAGCGAGCCCTACCGAGACGCACGCGGATCAGGTCTCGGAGGGACCGCATGACTCCACGTAGGTTGGAGACCTTCGAAACTCCGCTGAGCCTTGGGCTGGCTACCGTGTGAATCCGGTGGACCGGGCGGCCTGCGCCCCTGCAGTGCAGGTAGAACTCCCAGTGCATTTCGCCGGTGCGCAGCTCGACTTCGTCGAGGAGGTCGCGTCGGAAGAGGTAAAGTCCCCGAGCCCCCCGCGAATCGACCCCCAAGATGAGGCTGGCGAGTATCTGGTAGCCGAGGGTGAGAACCTCTCGGTGGGGCGGTCGAATCTGTTTGGCTATCTCGGGCGGGACTTGGCGATCGCTCAACACCAGAGGCGCATCGTTGGCGGCTTCTAGAAGCGCGAGTGACTGGTCGATTTTGAACTCACCGTCTCCCGGAATGAAGGTCACGAAGCGTCCACGGGCGTTCGTAAAGCCCGTCAGCAGCCCAGCTCCCATGCCTCGATTTCTCCCGTGGTGGATCACCCGAACCGTCGGGTGCTCGACCGCAAGACGGTCGCACACCTCTCGCGTGCCGTCTGAACTCCCGTCATTTATGAGCAGCAATTCCGTGGTGTCGACTCGGCCCGCTTGGGCGAGAGTGGCGAGTGAGTCTCGGATCACCTGCGGGACGTTAAGGGCTTCGTTGTATGCCGGGATGACGACGGACAGCTCAAGAGGAGCCGTTCGAGCCGCTGCCGGAGCGTCGCCTTGGAGTTCGATCTGTGTGGTCCGCATGGGGCTCCCTCCTTCGACAGGCGGTAACAAGCGCTGGCGGCCCGGCATTCGACCAAACTTGCCGTGCGCTGTCGCTACCGGTGTCGGTTCGACTTCGCCCCTCCCCAGTAGGGGCCGCGATCGCCACGTCAAGCTACGCGAGGGCGAGTCCTGCGTTTCCCCCGCGAAGCGTGCGCGTCAGGCAGCCTTGCGCCCCCAATCAAGACGCCCCCTCTGAGGGCGGGGACCCGTGCAGCCCAGTGATACGGGGTACCTAGGCTACCGAGAGCTACCCTTTTGGAGCCCGTGGGCGTGTCTTCCGCATCCCCCCGCCCTCTTCGAGCCCCCGGGGCTTGGAGGAAGGGTGTCTCACTTGCATTGGCACAGTCGGGGGTGGGCCGTCCGCCATCACTAGCGCCCTGGTTTGCTCAAGCCCACAATGGAAGAGCGAATCGAGTATGGAGAGTCCCGCGAGGAAAGGTGCACCTCCCTGATGGTAGGTCGGGTGCTGATAGTCCATCATTTCCAGTTGAATACCCGCCTGTTGGAAGCGCTCTTCCTCGAGGTAGCCCTCGGAGCCGTCGCCGCAGAGATAGGTGGTCCCACCGCAGCCTTGAACAAGTTGGACGAGACGCTCAGTCCCAACGGTTTCGATCCCTAGCGTCGAGGTTCGTCTCAGTTCGGTGGAGAGTCCCAGCCAACTGGCGATGGTTGCGATGGCGCGCTCGTTGAACTCTGCGATCAACTCCTCTTCGCTCTCTATGAGCAACTGTATGCCGGGAAAGACGGCCTGGAAGTGCGTCGCTTTTCCGTAGCACATCTGCAGCGAAGTGAGCGCCTTGCGGCGCCAGCGCGTATCGGCGAAGCGTTGCTCGTTGACGGCTATGACGCCGCCTCCCCGCGCCAGAGGAGCGCTCCACCACCGTGCCTCCCCGTTGAACCTGAGTCGAACACGGTTTCCCCACCCCCCCCTTCCGGTCCGGGGTTGCTGAACGTCGTCCAACAAGAGGAACACGTCCGCTCTCGCCAGTTTGGAGAAGAACCCAAGCCAGGGGAAGAAGTTGGGTTGGTGGATGGCGACGGTCGTCAAGAGTCCTCCACTCGCGGGCGTGGGATACTACTCCGCTGAACACGGGACGGTGACCATGGTGCAGGAAGCGGGCGTTTCACTCGGGCCAATTGAGGAGGCTGACCTCTCTCAACTCAAGGCCTGGATCAACGATCGTGAGACGGTGATCCAGAGCACCTCGTATCAGCCTGTCAGCGGCGCGCAGCACGAAGGTTGGTATTCGTCCCTCGCGGGCCGCCAAGACATGGTCGCCTTCGCGATCCGCGCGGGCGAGTCGAGCGATCTCGTTGGCACCTGCAAGCTGAGCGGGATCCAAGGGATCCATCGCTCGGCAGAGCTCGCGATTCGGATTGGAGACGTCGCCCGCCGGGGTGAGGGGATCGGCACTGCGGCCGTCCGCCTCCTCCTCCACCATGCCTTCGCCGATCTCAACCTGAACCGCGTCTTCCTCCACGTCTTCTCTGGAAATGCTGCTGCTCTACGCACCTACGAGAAGGCTGGTTTCGTCTCCGAGGGGCTGCTCCGCGAAGCCGTCTTCATAGACGGCGCCTACCTAGACGTCCAAGTCATGAGCGTCCTCCGCTCAGAGTGGAAGTGCCTCTGAGCCCCTTGGTGTTGCGTTGCATGCCCAACGGCCTGGGCCGTTGCATTTGGATTGGCACGAAAGGCCGCTCCAAGACCGTCGTCGTCGTCGGGCCTCACTGTCGGTGGTCCGCCCCCGGACCCTGAGGTTTGGCATGACTCCCGTGAGCCAGGCCATTGCCGTATGTGGTGAGTCACGCTCTTTGAGAATCGCAGCCCACTCCAGGCGGGGACGGGAGCAGCCGGGCGCTGGGCTCTGCCCCGGAGCCCGAGGCTTTCTAGGCATGGCACGTGTCTGAAAAGAGAGGGATCCCCAAGCGGATCGTTCAGCGTCCTACTTCTCGCGTTCCGCAGGCGACTGCTCTTGCGCTGCCGATTTTCTCTTGGACACGAGAGTCTCGATCGAGGGAAGCAGAGACTCGAACATGCGGCCTCCGAACTCCGCCGACCCTTCTGGGGTGAGATGCGTGTAGTCAAGGAAGTAGTCCACGCTACCTTGCTTCTTTAGGGGCGCCGTGAAGACTGCCCTCTCATAGAAGGTCACGCCGATCTCTTGAAAGAGCTCGGGCAATAGGCGCCTTACTTCGTTCATGAATGTGACGGTGTCGTCGACGGAAACGCCTTCGGAAGGACCCATGATCTTCCTGACTTCGGTTAGGGTCTTCTGATCGTTGGGTGACAGCAGGCTTGGGTCCTCAAACACAATCTGTGGCTGCAGGAACACCGCCATTGGCGTTCCGCGGTATGAAGTCGCGGCTGCCAACTGGTGGTAGGTCCATAGGAACGTGCGCCGAGCCCGCTCCCGATAGCGCTCGTTGAGGTTAGTCATATCCTTGGGCCCGAGCCGAATGTTGAAGGCGAAGGGGTTGCCTTTCTCCTCTGCCTCCCACTTGCGCAGAGCCGCATGCTGAAGGGTCTTGAAGGTCTCGGAATACTGCGCCAGGAACCGCGTACTGACCCACGTGCTGAACCAAAACGAGCGCTCGTTGAAGCTGCCCAAGACGGCCCTGCCGCCGGAGCTGTAGTGCAACAGAGGGTTGTATTCCTCCATGGTGTAGAACTCGTTAGCTCCGTCGACCAAGAGGACCATATCGGGCTCGTAGAGGTAGATCTCCGTGTTCAGGCGAAGAAGGTGATGCTGGGAGGTGTAGTCCGGGACCCCGCCGTTGAGGACCTGGAATCTGAAGCCTGAGGCCGCGAAGTGTGCGTTCAACTTCTTCTCGAGGAAGAAGGTAATCGTCTCCTTGTTCGTCAAGTGCTCGCGGCTAACCGGATAGCTCTTCAGGTGGCTGTTTCCCCAGCCGTAGAGCGTGGATCCCCCTAGGGCGAATATGCGGATCACGTCCGTCGGTTTAGCTCCGCTGATGTCCTCGGGATACTTGAAACCCTGGGCATTGTGTTGGGGTTTCCACCCAGAAGGTGCGTAGGTGGGATCCAGTTCGTGTCCCAGCGTTACGGCAGGAATGACCGCTGTCTTGTCCAAGCTGACGCGGCCAAGGTTGCCAGCGACGATCCGGTTGACAGCACACGATCCCAACTCGATAAGTACGAGCAAGAAAACCATGTAGAAAGCTACGGAAGCGGCCCGGCGCAAGAAACTCTTCTTCTGTGGCTCTTGTGCGGATGGCGAGGCCTGCTCCTCTGCATTCCCGCGAGCCCTCCTCCGCGAGGCGAGGGCAATCCGGATTCGCTCGCCGAGGGCCGAGAGGGAAAGGGGCCAGCAGACGAACGCGAGCCAGAGGAGGGGCAAACTGCCGCCGCAGAGGATAACGGCCCACCAAGAGCCGCTTCCCAGCCAGGTCAGGCCCAAGCCGGGCGCGAATCTTGTCCGTCCCACAACGATCAATATTGCCAGCGCGCCTGCCCCGGCAAGCGGGAAACAGGACGCACGAATAGTCCCGAAATCTCGAGATGAGGACGTCGAGTCTGACATGCGCTGAGCGTAGAGGATTCCAGTTCTCCGTCAAGGCAGACCACGTGTGACCTGAATTGGCTTGGCGCTCCTACCGTTCCACGTGCCCGGCCCGACTCCGGTCGCGGATTGTCCCTCAGCTACCGCGTCCTGCTTGAGAACTTTGGCATTCCATTCCATGTAGATATGTTGGCATGTTCTCTGACAAAGCAAGAGCCTTACGATAGTCACGCCAGCGTGGAGGTTTACCTGGACGGAGCTTGGGTATCTCAGATCCCACCTTCAACGTCATGCACCTTCACGAGAACAGGTACATCGGCTATCTGGAGCTGAAACGACTCCTCGCACAGGGCATTAAGATCAAGGCGACTACAAACGGGAACCAACTCCTGCCGGGGAAGGGCGACCTGGCTACCTACTACATTGGAATTGAGGAGCTTGCAAAGTTCGTCTTCATCCAAGGCGTGAGGCTGTTTGGGGCGCACCGCGAAAAGTCGACGCTTTGTGACGGCGTCAGCGGGGGACCCTTGGTGCCCCTTGGTGCATAGAGGGCTGATTCGTGCAGGGCGGCTTCGACTTCTTTCCAGCGCCCGGCCTTGGGGCGGCAGCGCAGATGCAGAATTCGCTCTGCGTTCTCCGGGTTCCAGAAGACACCCGGGCCCTTGATGCGGAGGTTGACGATCCGCCTGATCGCGCTCTCGACCGCGCCGCTTCCGATCGGATTGCCTTCCGCGAGAAACGTGTCGTAGCGGATCATTTCGACGCGGGAGCTGAGGTAGTTGACCTCTTTGAGGAGCTCTTCCGCTCCGTCTTCGCCTGGCACCGGCAGGGCCGCCAGTTCGAGCAAGACACGCTGAACGGCTCCCTCCTTTAGGCCCTTCTCCTGCTTGGTGATCCAGCGCTTGCGCGAGAGGTCGGAGGCGAAGAGGGTCGAGAGCTTCGCCGCGTCATGGAGGTGCTCCATGGCGTGATAGAAGTCGAGAACCTTCGTGACACGGGCTGGCTCGACACCCATGGCCTCGACCAGCGCCTCGACCTGGTTCCATATGTTGTTCGAGCCGTCGGCCAGGATCGTGACGGACTCAGCGTCCTGGATCCCGTGACGGCGCAGGGTCCGTGCGAATAGCGTCATTGCGTCCTTCCAGGACTCGAGAGTCGCCTCGTAGACCGGCGAAGATCCGCGGACCAGCTCTCCCTTGGCGTCCATGACATGGGCCACAGCCACCTTCGGCTCGCGCCAAGGGGTCGAAAATCCATGAAAGCCGCTCTTCCTCGGAGCTCCTGGGTTTTGGTGCCTACAGCGGAGCCTGCCTCCGTCGAGGGTCAGGGAGACACGCTTTCCAGCGAAAGTCCGATCGATCGGAGCCGCCCGCTCTCGATCAGCGAGGCCCGCGTCGGCGACGTGGTGGGTAATGGTGCGCACGACGTCGGCGTTGAGCTGGAGGCCGACGTCTTTGAGGGTCGTTGCAGCCTCGTCGTACGAAGCGAGTTGAGCCGAGCTTCGCGCGGCCGAACTCGCAACCCAGGGGGTGCAGCGGCCGACCACGCCGAGGGCGGAGAGGACCGGGTAGAGGCCGCCGCCACCCTTGCCGCGCTCACCCAAGCCTGGCTTGGGACCTGGCTTGCTGGGGTTCTTGGGAGCGACCATGTAGGGAGTCTCGACTCTGACCTCGACGCCGCCAGGGAGACGAACTCTGACAGGTCGATCCCTGCCGCCAGGGCGGAGATCCTGGCGGGCCGCGGCCCCCGCCATGGACGAGAGCAGGAAGCGATCCTGGTTATGGGCGGCAGTCACGAGGGCAGCCAAGACACGACCGGCGACCTCGGTCTGGGCAAGCCGGAGCAGTTCTTGCTCCAGGGCATGGAACTCCTCGGGCCGAGTGGGGAAGCAGCCAGCGGGAAAGGCAGCGAGCACTGCTTTTTCAAGTCGCGCCCCGACGATCCGGGAGATTTCTTGGAGCAGCCCCTTGGCGAGAGGGATCCGAGGGATCTGCGCCGGGGAGTGGCGAAATCGCCGATACCTACGGGGCGGTTGCGAGTTGGGCTTGGGCTTTAGTAGCGTGTTCATGGGCCACTAATCGGACTCGGGAGCCGCAATCTTTAGGCTTTTGTCCGTGCGCCCGGGGGCACCTGCTGGCGCGAGGCAACAACGAGGGGTGGATCGACTGGGACCTCTGGTGTGTTGACGGCTCTTCGATTCGAGCGATGCGAGCTGCCGTAGGGGGGGCCGACCGACGAGCCCGTAGACCACGCGCTGGCTCGATCACGCGGAGGTTGGGGGACCAAGATCCACCTCGTAACCGACGCAACGGGATCCCGCTAGCTGCCGTCGTCACGCCAGGACAGCCAGGACGAGTCGCACAGGTCGAAGAGCTTCGAGTTCGCGCTCGAGGGCGTTCGAGTGCCCCAGCGGACAGTCGGGAGGGCGCCTCGGGCTGGATCGAACTCACGCTTCGCCACACCGAGGCGATCCGCTGACGGGGACCGTGAAAACCGACCTCCCCAAAACCGGAGGGGACTTCGACGCGAGCGCCTTGGGCGTGTCGCGTTGACGTCGTCCGGGCGGGGATCTAGGATTCTGGCCGGTTGTGGGGTGGGGAACGTCGAATGGAAGGCAAGAAGTGCATGTCCAAGCTGCGAAGTGGCCTGTCGAGGATCCGCAAGGGTATGCGCGAAGCCAGCGCTGGTTTCAGCGCGCTACGAGCAGGACCTGGGACGGGGGCTGCACCGGCCTCAACCGAAGAGTTGCGATCCCCAACCGAAGAGCTGCGATCCCCAACCGAAGAGTCGCGATCCCCAACCGAAGAGTCGCGATCGGTCACCTCCGCGGGGTACTGGACGCAGCACAACGTCACACAACACCGGCGGTTCGCGACCGCTGAGGAGTCGCTCGCCTACTTCCAGTGGCGATGCGACCAGTATCAGCCCTACCTCGACCTGCTGCCGGTGGCGGGGCACGACGGCAAGGTAGTCCTCGACTACGGGTGCGGTCCCGGGCACGACCTCGTCGGCTTTGCGCACTACTCAAATCCGGCCCGGCTCATCGGTATGGACGTGTCACCCAGCTCGCTCGACGAGGCGCGACTGCGACTCGGCGTTCATAACCTCGAGGCCGAGTACGAGCTTGTCGACGAGAACAACGCGCGGATCTCGCTCGACGACGAGAGCGTGGATTATGTGCACAGCTCCGGTGTGCTCCATCACGTCCCCGACCCCGTGGCCGTGCTCCGCGAGTTTCGGCGCGTCCTTCGCCCCGGTGGTGAGATTCGCGTGATGATCTACAACTACGACAGCCTCTGGCTTCACTTGTACACGGCGTATGTCGTGCGCCTCGAGGAGGGCCGCTACGCCGACCTGCCGATCTGCGAGGCGTTCCGTCACCTGACTGACGGCCCGCACTGCCCAATCTCCAACGTGTATCGGCCCGCGGAGTTCCTGTCGCTCGCGACCGAGGCTGGGCTCGCCGGCGAGCACCTCGGTAACGCCCTAGCGATGCATGAACTCTCACTCCTGCCCAAGCGCTTCGCGGCGGTGCTCGACGAGCGCTTCCCGCGGGAGCACCGCCACTTCCTGCTCGACCTCACCTTCGACGAGCGCGGCCACCCCTTCTGGCAGGGCGAGCGAGCTGGCGTGGATGGGTGCTTCCGCCTCTGGCGTAGCTAGCGAGCTACGCCAACCGCGCGACCGCGCGCTGGGACACTCTCAGGGTGCGCGCCTACCTCTCGCCTCAGCTCAGTGCGAGTCGGTGGCGGACTGACTCCAGCTGTGCTCACAGACATAGCGACCGAGTGAACCCATGAACCCGGTCCCCGTCCGGTAGTAATCCGCAGTGAGGACAGTCAGCTCGCCGGCCGAGAGCACTTCGTCTTGAAGGACGTCTGGGAGCTCGGATTCGGGCTCGTAGCAGCTCCCGCGGACCTCGAGCGTGTACCGACCTGGGGCCAGGGCGAGCTTCCCGATCGTGCAGCGAACGCTCCCTTCGGCAGGCAGCTTGGCGAAGTCTTGGCCCCGGTGCTTCGTCCAGCAGCAGGTCAAGACCTGTCCATCCGGATCGCGAAAACCGACAGAGAACGCAACGCGAGAGAGGGGCTCTTCGTCTCGGCAGACGTATTCCAAGACGATGTCGAGACTTCCTCCCAGATGAACTTCCTGGACAGCATTCTCGTGGCGATCGAGGACAGTGACCGAGCGGAATCGAAACCTGCCTCGGCCCAGGCGCTGGTCGGTTTGGCCGAGGTCGGTCGGGCCCTCAGACACTCTGGGTGGTGCGAGCATGGTCTCGAGGTAGTTGCGCACGGTCTCGGCGGGCGGTCCTATCTCGCGAATCCGCCCGTGTTCCATCCAAACCACCCGGTGGGCGAGCTCAGTGATAGAGCCCATGAGGTGGCTTACAAAGAGGATCGTCTGTCCCTCGCTGCTGGCTTCCTTGAGCTTTCGATACGAGCGCTGGATAAACTCCGCGTCTCCAACGGCGAGGACCTCGTCGATCAGAAGAACCTCGGGCTCAAGGTGCGCTGCGACCGCGAACGCCAAGCGAACGTACATCCCGCTCGAGTATCGCTTGACGGGAGTATCAATCATTCGCGCGACACGGCTCCCCGCGAACTCGACGATCCGATCGAAGAGTAGATCGATCTCTCGGCTCTTCAGCCCGAGGATCGCCCCGTTCATGTAGACGTTCTCGCGTCCGGTCAATTCGGGGTGGAACCCGGTCCCGACTTCCAACATGCTTCCGACTCGACCTCGCAGCTCGGCCCAGCCCGAAGTCGGCTCCGTGATCCGCGAGAGGATCTTGAGGAGCGTACTCTTGCCACTCCCGTTGTGCCCCACGATCCCCAGGAACTCTCCCTTTTGGACCTCAAACGAGACGTCCTTGAGCGCCCACAGGAGTTCGTCCTCCCGGGGAGCACGAAGCTTGCTCCTCGCGTAACGGAAAGGGCCCGCAGACACCTGAGCCATTCGGCCAATGAGACTCGCGGCTGGCTCGACCTTCTCGTAGCCCATTCCGATCCGGTAGAGCTTGGAGAGTTTTTCGACGACGATTGGGGGCTGGCTCATATCAGGCGATGTCCACAATGCTTCGCTCGGCACGGCGGAACATCAATGCGCCGGTGAATAGCAGGATCACGGCGACCGCGAACGAATAGAGCAACATGAGGCCCGGTGGGTCGCCAACGCCCAACAAGGACCAGCGGAATCCCTGGATGATGTTGGTCATTGGGTTGAGTCGGTAGAGCAAGCGGTAGCCCTCAGGCACCATCTGCAACTTATAGACAATCGGTGTGAGGTACATCCAGCCGAGCAACACGAAATCGAGTGCGTGTCCCACGTCGCGGTAGTGGACGACCCAGGGAGCGCACCAGAGGCCGATCCCCAGAGCGAGCATCCCGGTTAGCAGAATGTAGACAGGCAGGAGCAAGAGCGCCGGCCCGATGGGCCACGCGTAGTGGATCATCATCGGGAAGAGTATGAGGAGCGTGACCAAGAAGTTAATCGTGCTCGTGCCAAAGAACACCAAGGGCACACAGAGCCGGGGAAAGTAGATCTTCTCCATCAGTGCTTTGAAGCTGACGATCGACGTCGAAGAGGACTTCACGATTTCGGTGAAGTAGGTCCAAACAACGACGGCCGAGTAGTTGAAGAGTGGGTAGGGAAGCTCTCCTTCCGCCGGGAGCTTGGCTATGAGTCCGAAGATCAAAGTGTAGACCAGCGCCATCGCGGCCGGCCGAATGATCATCCAGAGGGGGCCAAGGGCCATCTGGCGGTAGTCTATCTTCACCTGACGAACCAGGAGGAACCCAATCATCTCCCGATAGCCCCAGAGTTCCTTGAGGCCAAGACTGAGCCGGGTTCTGGGCTCGATCCGAATCACTTCCTCAGCCGCGGCGGAGGTGTGCTCCGAGGCGGGGGGAGGTGGGGATTCGCTGCTCATAGGGCTCGCTGTTGGGAGGAGGGGCGTCTGTGGGCGGCCGCCGCCTCGCTCCCATTGCCCTGGAATGGTAGGAAAATCTCAGAGCAGGGACAACCGTTGGGTTGGGAGGAGGAGCCCTCTCGAATCCGGATTTGAGTCGGCTCAGGGGTCAGGAGAGCGCCTCCGCAAGGAGACGGCGCAGGATCTCTTCCTCGCGCTCCCAGCTCAGCTCGTGTGCGGCTGCAAGCGCACGCTTCTGGAGTCCGGCGTAGGCCTCCTCGTTGGTGAGCAACTCTCGGATTGCGGCCGCCGTCGAGGCCGGATCTTGAGGGTCGATCGCGAGTCCAAACCCGTAGCGCTCAGCCAAGCGCTCCATCTCCGGGAGTCGAGGGTAGAGGACTGGGAGCCCGGCGCTGATGCACTGAAAGAAACCGTTGGGGAGGCAATGCACGTAGTTTTCGGAGAGACCGAAGTAGATCACCAACCCCGCGTTGGCGGTGCGAATGTGGGGGACGACTTCGAAGGGCTTGACCGGTCCGCAGAGGTGAACCCGCCCCTCCAATCCGAGTCGTCGAATCAGCTCAGCGCGCGATTCGTGCCCAGCTCCCAGGAACGCGACGTGGACATTTTCAGGCAGCTGGCGGAGAGCTTCTAAGGTTTGCTCGACGGCTTGGCCCGCCTTCGCGTTTCCTACCACGACCAAGAGGAAGTCTTCTTCGCTGAGTCCGAGCCGAGCCCGGATGTCCTCGGCTGGCTCCACCTCCAGACGGGCGTCCTGGACGTTCCTGAGCAAAGTGAAGGGGCGCTGAAAGGCCTCCTCTTGCAGGAGCGCGACTCCTTGGCTAACGGTCACCACTTCCGCGGCGAACTTGACTGAGCAACGCTCAAGCAGGTCGAAGAAGGGAAGGATGAAGTAGCGAATCGTGGGAATCTGTGAACTCCTGTGTTGCATTCGTCCGTAGAAGTCATGGGCGTCATAGACATAGCGCGCCCCGTTCTGTCGGCACTTCCAATAGACCGCTGGGAAGAAATACGGGCTGTGCATGTAGTAGAGGTCCGCGTCCGGCAACGACTCAAGCGCCGGCCAGAGATACTGGGCGGCATAGGCGCGATAGATCGCGGCGACCTGTCGCACGAGGCGTTGAGGTGCGCGGCTGGCGTGCAAGGCGTCGTAGAGGCCGCGGGGCAACAAAGGCGAACGGACGCCTGGGCTCCGCGAAGAGCGCAACATGCGCAGCTCGAACAGGAGCTCTTCCTCGCGCAAGGAGCTCCGCTTGCCCTCGAAGAGCTGAGAGTGGTAGCCGAGTCGGCTCACCGACGCGGCCTGCTTGAACGTTCTGCTGTCCCGCTCCACAGGAAGAGGAGTCAGGGTCACCACACGCAGCGGACCAGGCGTCTTGGCACGGGGAGGGATCTTTCCGAGCCTCTTAAGCGCTCCAAGTGCGTGACCGATGAGCCTCCCGGACGCCTGGGTTCTGCGGAGGGCTTTTCTCGGCGCGGCTGCCAGAGCTGCGACTCCCTCCAGGCGGGACCAAGACCACGCGTCTCGCGCGCGCAGCTCAAGGAGCAGTGCCTTGGTAGGAGGGCTCCCCGAGCCTCCCCGGCCGCTGGCATCTCTGGCCCCAGAGCCGTGCTCAACAAGTTCCACCAGATTTCGGTAGGAGTTGAGGTTCGAGCCAACGAGCTCCGCGTAGGCGCAGTCCGTGATTCGCTTGCGCTCGACGTCCGAGAGGACGACTTCTAGCACCTCGTCAAGGTTGCTGAGATCCGGCTGGAGCTCAAGGTAGTGCCGCCCGGACTGAAGGACACCGCCGTAGTCCCCAGAGACCAAGACGAGGCACGTTCGCGCGGCGCAGGCTTCGAGGTGACTCGGACGCAGCGCGGAGGCGGCTAGGTTGGCGCCCTCGCCGCTCAAGCGGCGAGCGAGGTCGAGCGGCGCGAGGTCGGGGAGTGAGCTCGCCTCTCGGCGAAGGGTTCCTCCGGGGTCGAGTTGGTCGAAACCGGCGGCGGCGCTGACGAAATAGCGCGAGGCGAGCAGGAAGCGCCACCAGGAGTCGCCAGCAAAGTTGGAGCGGGCGCCTGGGGCGCGATCGCAGCGCAACACCCCGCGCTCGAGCGCGCGGCGCTGGACGGCTTCGACGGTGACGAACTCGCGCACTCCGCTCAGACCGAGCCAGGGCTGAGGCGAGTCTGGCGCCAGCGCCAGGTCGTTGAGTCGCGTCAAGTCGCTCCCAGGGAACTCGAGACGATTCACCGTCCGCTCGTCAAGGTATGCCCCTTGGCGCTCCAGCAATCGAACGCCTTCTTGGACGAGGCTTCTGTAGAGGACCTCAGCCACCTCCGGGGAAACCGCGGAAACGACGCAGTCGACTCGGAGCCTGCGCAGGGAACTCACGAGGCGCTCGGTGTCCGAAGCGGAGTTGCGCGGGAGGGCTACGCGAGTCGCCTCGACCTGCGCGAAGGGATCAAGGCGGCTGAGGGCACGCTCGAATTCGCCGTCTTGGAAGCGGAGTTCGAAGAGGCTCCCGTCGAAGACGATGAGGTCCCAGCGGGCTCGGAGGACCTCGGGTGAGGGCTCCCCCCTGCCAAGGTTGATGTGGGCCACGCGCCCTGTCGAATGGCGCCGGAAGGCGTAGAGCTGGTCCCGCTCGGGCGAGGGGATCGGCTGGAGGTGGTGGTAGAGAACAAGGATGTGCATTTGAATCTAGCGGTTGATCGAGTGTAGCCACGGACGGAGTTCGTGCGGGAGAGGCGAGTCAGAGCGCCAGGACCCCAGCGTTACTTCCACGCGCGAGGACTTATCGGGAAGAGTCGCCGGATTCCTCGCGCTCTTGCGTGGGCTGAAGAGCCAGAGTGGTCTGACTTCGAATTCGCTCACGCCTCTCCCCAGTGTTGACGCGCCCAGAGCTTGGTGCAGATCACTCGCCATGTGATGAACTCTTGATTGATCGAACGGTGAGGGGACTCGAAGAGGGCTCGCACGCCCTTGGTGTCGAACCACTCCTCCTCATGTTCGTTGGCTGGTTCGAGGAGGCGGGAGAAATGGCGAGCGGCGTAGCCGAAGGTCAATTCGGGGGCCGAGCGGAAGCCGATCTTGTCGCGCCGCGAGCGGACTCCCTCCGGCAGGATCCCTTTCATGGCCTCGCGCAACACGAGCTTCGTCTCTGTCCCACGTAGCCTGAGTTGATCAGGAAGTGAGAGGCAGAATTCGGCCAACTCGTGGTCTAGAAAGGGAACCCGCGCTTCGACGGAGTGCGCCATCGAGTTTCGGTCTTCGAATCGCAAGAGAGCGGGCAACACCGCGGAAGCCACGTCGTGGGCCAGGCGAGCAGAGAGCTGGTCGGAGGCAGGGGCCGCGCTGAAGTCGAGGGCTTCGTCCTTCCAAGTCCTTGCCCAGCTCGACGAGAGGAAGACGTCTGGCTGAACGGCTTGAGGTGTTGGTTGCGCGTGGCTCTCCGGCAGGTAACGACCCAACACGCGGAGCATGTGGCCATAGGCGCCCTTTAGCCTCGCGGGCACGACGTCTCCGATCGCCTCGCGGCGCGAGAGGAGAGGCGTGCCGTTGAGCTTCTGGAACTCGCGCAACACACGGTGAGCTTCCCTGAGCCTTCCCTGCTTGATGAACGAGCGCACGAGCGGGTCGAAGTACATGTGATATCCGCCCAAGATCTCGTCAGCGCCCTGGCCGTCGAGCACCACCTTGAGACCTTCCTGGCTGACTCGCTCGAACACGAACCACTGGGCCACGATGCTCGCTGAACCGAAGGGCTCGTCTTGGTGGCGGAGGATCCGGCCCAGGGCCTCGTCAAGGGAGGCTGGGTCGACTCGGATCTGGACTAGTCGAGACCCCGCAGCCTTCGCCACGGGAACCATGTACTTGTACTCGTCGAACGGCGTATCGCTCGCGCAGTAGCCGAACGAGATGTGCCGCTGTGAGCCGAGTCGTGCGCTCGTCGTCACGATCGAGGAGGAGTCGAGCCCCCCGCTGAGACAAGTCCCGATCGGCACGTCGCTGCGGAGGTGGAGGTTGAGTGAGCTCTCGAAGAGCTCTTGAAAGCGCGCGACTGCGTCGGGCAAGGAACCCGAGAAGGAGGGGAGGTGGTGAGGGCTCCAGTAGCGCTCTCGCCGGACGCTCTCCGGCGCGTCCAAAGAGATCTCCATGAACGTCCCGGGTGCGAGGGCTTCGACCCCAGCGAAGAAGGTGCGCGAGCTTCGATCGGTGCAGCCCGTCAGCAGAAATGAGAGCACCTGGGCTTCGTCAGGGCGAGCCACATACCCCGGCAGGGCCAAGAGCCCCTTGACCTCCGAGGCGAAGGCCCATCCGCCGCGGTGTCGAGTCAGGAGGAGGGGCTTGATCCCAAAGCGATCCCGCGCGAGCAATACCGTGCGCGCCTTCGAGTCGTAGATCGCGAGCGCGAACATCCCTCGCAACCAGCGGAGAAAGTTCGTCCCCCACTCGAGGTAGGCTCGCAGGACGACCTCCGTGTCTCCAGACGACACAAATTGGTGTCCCAGCCCTCGAAGCGTCTCGCGAAGCTCCACGTAGTTATAGACCTCTCCATTGAAAACCAACGCGCAGCCGCGCTCAGGGTCGAGCATTGGCTGGGCTGAGTCCTGGCTGAGGTCTAGAATCGCGAGTCGGCGGTGGACGAGAGCGACCTCGCCCTTTGCACAGGCTGAGGCCTTAGGCGGCTGATCGTGCCACACCTCCGGCTCGCCTCCCGCGCGCGAGACCGCGAAGCCAAACCCGTCGGGACCCCGGTGTTCGAGGCGCTCGCTCAGGCGCTCGAGGTCACCTGGCGTGAAAGGACCCGCGCCGATCAAGCCTGCGATCCCGCACACGCTAGGGACGCCTCCCGCTCAGGGGACGGCGCTGGCTCAAGGCGGGCGGCCTAGGAGAGGTCGTCACGAAACAACACCCTAGAAATGAGAGCCTCAAGGACCTGCTCCTCATGCTCCCAGGTCAATTCGCGCGCCGCGAGGTTCGCTGCGGCTTGGAGCAATTCGCGCGATTCGCCTGGCTTGAGGAGGGCCCGAATTCCCGCTTCGACGGACTCCGAGTCGAGAGGATCGATCGCCACTCCAAAGCCGTAGCGCTCGGCCAGGCGCTCCATCTCGGGGAGACGCGGGTGGAGAATGGGGAGCCCGGCGCTCACACACTGGAAAAAGCCGTTCGGGAGGCAATTGCGATAATTCTCGGAGAGGTCGAAGTAGAGGACCAAGCCTGCGTCGGCGCTCCGAATGTGAGGCACGACCTCGAAGGGCTTGACCGGCCCGCAGAGGTGAACTCGCGCGCTCAACCCGTGAGCCGCCACCATCGGGCCTCGAGACTCGTGGCCTCCGCCCAAGAAGGCCACGTGGACGTGATCGGGGAGGCGCCGAAGCGCCTTCAGGGTGGGCTCGACCGCTTGCCCTTGCTTCGCGTTCCCGACCACCACGAGCAAAAAGTCGGCGGCGGACAAGTGAAGTCGGTCCCTCAGTTCGCTGGGGGGGCTCGCCTCGAGACGAGCGTCTTGGACGTTTCGTATCAGCTGGAAGGGCCGCCCGAAGGCCGCCTCTTGGAGGTCCGCAACCCCCTTGCTGACCGTCACGACCTCAGCCGCGTATTTGACCGAGAGCCGCTCCAAGAGGTCGTAAAAGGGCTGCTGGAAGTAGCGGACCGTCGGGGTGAGCGACTCTCGCTGATGGATCCGACTGTAGAAGTCGTGAGCGTCATACACGAACTGTGCACCTTCGAGTTGACACTTGAGCAGGATCGCCGGCAGGTAATACGGCGAGTGAACATAGTAAAGCGGCGCTGAAGGGAGCGTTCGGAGAGGGGTCAGGAAGTAGTTCCGAGCGTAGGACGAGTAGAACTGCCAAAGGTGGTGGACCAAGCGCGCTGGGGCGCCGACGGCATGGACCGCACTTCGGATTGGGGCCGGCGTGAGGGGCGGCCCGGCCTCCAGAATACGGAGGTCGAAGGGAAGCTCTTGCCCGTTGAAGTTGCTCGGCTGGCCCTCGCAGAGGACCGAGGTGAAGCCGAACCTCTCTAGCGAAGCGGCCTGCTTGTAGGTCCGGCTGTCCCTCTCGACGGCGAGCGGGGTTACGGTCACGACTCGTTCGCGGGGGACCTCACGCCCTTTGCGGTGAAGCCGTCGGGCTCCCTCCAGGGCCCGTCGAATCAGGGCCGCGGGGCGGAGCGCGCGACGCACCTGGGGCTTGAGCTTTCCGTGCCGCTTCGCGAGTCGGAGTCTCGCCACGCCGTCCATGGCGGCCATTCGGTAGTAGGTCGGGCTCGCGACGCCGGTGGCCGGAGCCGGCACGCTACCGAATGTCGTGGTCAGGATCGTCTTCACGAAGCCGCGGTAGGTAGCGAGTCCAGAGGCGACGACCTCTTCGTAGGCCTGCTCCGTGATCTCCGCGCGGAGCTTGTCGTCTCGCACGAGCTGCAGGACCTCCTCGAGATTGGAGAAGTCGCGAGCGAGCTCGAGGTAGTGCCTGCCCGGCACGAGGAGCCCGTTGTAGCGACCAGCGACGAGAACCTGACAGGTCCGCGTGGCGCAGGCTTCGAGGTGACGCGGGGAGAGCGCGAAGAGCTGCAACTCTCCGTCCCGTCCTGGGAAGCAGGCGGTCTCGATCTCAGCGAAGGTCGCGTCCGGATGTTCGGCCACGAACGTGTCTGTGCGCTCGCGCAGCTTGCCGTCCGTGTCGAGAAGGCTCGCCCCGCCCTCGACGCTGATCGTGTAGCGACAACGCAGCAAGAACCGATACCAGTCTGTACCGTGGAAGGTGTCTTCTTGGCGAGTGGAGATGTCGATGCGCAAGCCGTGCCGGGGGCCGCCCTCCTGGAAGGCCTCTGCGATCTGAGTCTTGAGGAGGCCGTGGCTGCCGAGCCAAGCCTGCGCGTGGTATGCCCGATAGCCAACGTCGATCGGGCGATTCCGGATCCGCGAGGGCGCGGCGAGAGAGGCCACGCTCATTTCGTCGAGGTATCCGGTCAGCACCTCGTGGATCCGCACTCCGTCCTCTTGGAGGGCAGGGTAGATCTTGGGCCACTCCGTAGGAGGGGAGACCGAGAACACAATGTCGACGCCGAACTCGCGGAGGAAGGCGTTTAGGACCCCGGTGTGCGCGAACTCATCTTGGGGCAGCGCGATCTTGGTTCCGGGAACCCCCGCTAACCCTCTGATTTCCTCTACCGCTCCTGCAAAGGTCGGGGGGTGCCAGCGGATCGAGAGGAAGGTCGTGTGAAACACGATCAGGTCCCACGAGTGCTTTCGGACGAAGTCCGGCAAGCCGTGGAGGGCGACGTTGAGGTAGTGAACGCGCTGACCGGAGTAGCGGCCAAGGGAATAGAGGTGCTCCTCGATCGTCGACCGGAGCGGGGAGACGGTGTTGTGATAGACGACGAGGATGTTCACGGGATCCCTTGAAGAGTCTCGATACTGAGGGCGAATGCCTGGGAGGCCCGGGGCAATCTCAGCCACGCTGCTTGAGGTGGGTGAAGGTCTCGCCGACGCCGTGCGCTTCGTACCAGGCGACGAGGCGGGCGACGCCGTCGGCGAGATCGATCGTGGGCTCCCAGGAGAAGGTCTCCTTGGTCGCGCTCGGGTCGAGGAGGAGCGAGGCCAAGTCGTCTTCGAGGGGATCGACGACGTCGGGCGGGGAGTCCGGCGTGATCCCGAGGGCCGCGCTGACTTGCGCGAAGATCTCCTCGATCGTGACGTCGTTTCCGCTCGAGAGGTTGAAGTAGCCGGTCGGGGCGTCTGTGGGGAGCATGGCTGTCAAGACGCGCATGAAGTCGTCGAAGTAGACGAAGTCTCGACGCGTCCTCACGATCGAGCAGGGCTTGCCAGCCTTGAGGCGCTTGTAGAAGGCGGGCATGGGCCCGGTGTAGGCGCGCGGGCCGTAGACGTTCGCCATTCGGAGCGAGATCCAGGACAGCCCGCTCATTTCGAGGTAGCGCTCTCCGCCGGCCTTACTGATCGAGTAGCTCGTCCGAGGCCGCAGCGGGTGATCTCGTCGAACAGGCACCTGATCGGGCTGCCCGTAGGCGAGGGCCGTCTGAAAGTGAACCACCCGCTCAACCGAGCAGCGCTGGCTCGCGCGAACGACGTGGACTGTGCCCAACACGTTGCTGCGAATGTCCTCTTCCCAGTTGCTCAGATCCTTGTAGGCAGCCGCAGCGTGAATCACGTGGGTCGGCTGAAAGCGGTCGAAGAGCTCGTCGACCAAGGCGCCGTCAGCGACGCTTCCTTCCACGACTTCGAGGGAAGCGTGAGCAGCCAGGGACTCGCGCCGACCGGTGGCGAAGTTGTCGAGGACCAAGACCCCGTGGCCTTCCGCCAAGAGATGGTCAGCGATGTTGGAGCCGAGGAAACCGGCTCCGCCGGTGATCAGGACCTTCATGTGGAGACCTTCGTCGGAGACCCGCAGGAGGCGGGGCCTCAGCTGGCCTGGCGCCCCTCACTGAGGGTCTAGTTAGGAGAATTCGGCGGCTGAGGCCGCGACCGCAACGCTAGGACTTGGCTTCTTCCAGCTTGAGGTGGGTGTAGAACTCCTTGAGTCCCTTCTCCTTGTACCACTTGACGGCCGCCGAAATAATGTCCTCCAGCGGCGTCTCGGCGCGCCACTCGAAGTTGGCGTGAGTTTCGCTCGGGTCGAGGAGGATCGTGGGGGCGTCGTCGGGGCCCGGGTCGGCCTCCTTGCAGGGGACGTCGAGCCCGAGCGCCTTGGCGACGCCGTCGTAGAGCTCCTTGATCGCGGTGTCCTGGCCAGTTGAGGCGTGGTAGGTCCCGGACGGACCCTTGCCGTCTAGCGCCAAGCGCACGAGGCGGACCAAGTCGTCGACGAAGATGAAGTCGCGCCGGGTGCGGAACACCGTGCACTCCTTCCCGGTCGTGAGGCGCTTGAAGAAGGCGGGGAGCGGGCCGCTCAGGTTGCGGGGACCAATGATGTTCGCGAGACGAAGGGTCACGTAGTTGAGCCCGCTCATTTCGAGGTATTCCTCGCCAGCCGTCTTGCTGATCGCGTAGGAGCAGTCGGGAAGGCGGGGGTGCTTGAGCGTGATCGGGTGCTCGAGTGGCTTGCTCCCGTAGCAGAGCGCGGTCTGGAAGTAGACGAAGCGCTTGACCTCGTGGGCCATGGCCGCCTTGACCACGTTCGCCGTCCCAAGCGCGTTGGTCAGGGTGTCTTCGGTCCAGTTTTCGGGATCCTTGTAGCTCGCGGCGGCGTGAGCGACTTGCTCGGGCTTGAAGCGGTGGAAGATCGCCAGCACGGCCGCGCCGTCGGCGATCGTCTCGTTGACCACCTCGAGCGAGTCGTGCGGCTCGAGGTTGTCGGCTCGTCCCGTCGAGAGGTTGTCGATCACGAGGACTTGGTGGCCGTCGGCCAGCAAGCTCTCCGTGAGGTGAGATCCAATGAAGCCAGAACCGCCAGTAATGAGGACGCGCATGTCACCTCCGAGGGGGGGTCGCCGCGAGTGGAGCGGGATCGTAGGAGTCGCACTGAGCTCAGTCAACCCCGCAGGGAAAGCCTCAGAGCGCTGGATACGCGGGCTCCTGGGCGCGATGAGCGGCCGAGAGTTAGCCGACTCGAACAGCCAACATCACACCCCCTGATCAGCGAGGCGGCGCCAAAAATCTTGGGGAGCGCGTCAACACGCCGAGAGCAGATCGAGCACGCGTTTCACCCGGTGTGCGTGGGTGTGGGATTCGAGTGCGTGGGCAAGGCCCTGATCGGCGATCCGCTCCCGCTCCTGTGGATCTTGGAAGCGAGCCAAGACCTCGTCCAGGTTGCTGAAATCTGGCTCCAAGGCGAGGTAGTGGACGTCTGGCTTGAGGAGATCGTTGTAGCGACCACGGAGGAGGATCTGGCAAGTTCGCGTCCCAAGCGCGTCGAAGTGACGCGAAGAGATGCACTTGCCGTTGGCCTGGGTCAAGGGATCGGGCTCTGGGAAGAAGCGGCTGCGAATCTCCTCAGCGTCGGCTCGCTCGTAGACCGGATCTGGGCCTCGGTGCCCCCTCGCCACGAGCTGCGCTGTGATCCCGCGGCAGACCGTGGCTGCCCGGCGCTGGAGCCAACCCGGCGGGACGCGCTTTTCGAGTCCGAACAGGGCCAGGCTCGGGTTTCGCAGCGATAGCCAGTCAACAATGCGATTGACGGTCCGGTCGTCTCGCTCGACGAAGCGAGATCCAGCTTCGGTCGCGATCGTCCCCCGGCACTGATCGAGGTAGCGAGGCCACTCTTCTCCGCTGAGGCGCTCCCCGAGAGGGAGGTCGACCACGACCGGGAGGTCGCCTCGGTTGAAGCGCTCATAGACCCGATAGCGGTCGCTGTCGCCCAGGAGCGGGGTGTAGCGAGCCGAACGGCCCCCGAGGTCGAAGCGGCGCTCGGCGTGGGGCGTCAGAGCTTGGAAGCGGGCCGGGTTGAGTGCGTGGGGAATGCTCTCAACCCGGGCCTCAGGGACCTCGGCGTAGAGCCAGGCTGCGGTCTCGGGCAGGAGCTGGCTCGCGACGAGGTCTGGGCGGAGGCGCTCGAGGAGCCCGATTCGATCGGCCATTCCGAGGTGGCTGCGAGGCGAGTTGTATTCGTTCCCCACAAAGACACAGAGCCGAGCCGCGCCGCGGTCGCGGAGCCAGGGCACGAGGGGATCGAGGTAGACGAGGTCGTCAGCGAGGAGGGAGTGCAGGACAACTACGGCGTCGTGCTCGCGGACCAAGCGGCGGGCCTCGACGGCCCGACCCGGCGTCGCCAAGTCGACTTCGGTGACCTCGGCCTCGGCGGCGAGGAAGGCGTCCCGCCAGTCGAGGTAGTAGGAGTAGCTGTGGTTGTAGAGCGAGTGGAGGAGGAGGAGCCTCACGAACCGGCGAGGGCCTCGAGCTGAGCCTGGTGCTTGGCCATGCAGCCCTCGATCCGAGGCAGGTTGTCCTGCATCCAAGCCACCGTCCGAGCCAGTCCCTCCTCCAGAGGGACCTTCGCCTCGAAACCGAGTTCAGTGCGCGACTTCTCGGGCGAGCCGAAGCGCTTCCCAGACGTGTCCCAGTCCCTGCGGGGGAGGACCTCGAACCCACCCGCACTCTTGGTCAGAGAGACAATGTGCTCCGCGAGCTCCTTGATCGAGGACTCCCGTCCGCTGGCAATGTTGTAGGCCTCACACGGCTTGCCGCGCAGGGCGCAGGCGATCAGGCCCTGGCAAATGTCCTCGACGAAAATGAAGTCCCGCGTGGACGCGCCGGCGTTGTGGAGCGGGATCACCTCGCCCTTGAGCGCCTTGTAAATGAAGGTCGGCGTCACGTTGCGCCACACGGTGTGCGGCGTCCCGCGCCACTGGCCGGCGCCGAGGACTTCGCCGGGCCCGTAGACGTTTTGAAAGCGAGCCCGCACCACAGGGAGGCCGTGCTGCTTGTGGAAGTAGACCGCGTAGAACTCGCCGACGAGCTTGCTGATCGAGTAGGGGCTGTCTTGATCGAGCGAGAGCGGAGCCTCCTCGGTCGTGGCCGAGGCCGCGTCGTAGGTCTTCTTAGCGGCCGCGCAGCCAGCACCGGAGTAAACGACCCGCTCGAGGCGCTTGAAGCCAGAGAGGTGATTGAAGAGCTTGAGGGTCGTGAGCAGGTTGTTGTCGTGGTCCGCGATCGGATCGTGGATCGAGCTTTGGTTGCCGTGAAAGCAAGCCAGGTGGAACACGGTGTCGAACTCGTCGCGGATCTCTCCGAGGATCGCGTCGTCGGCGATCGAACCGACTCGCAGTTCGAGGCGCGCCTCGTCGGACGGCAGGTTCTCGCGCTCCGAGGAGAGGAGGTTGTCGACCACGACGACCTCGACTTCGGGTGAGCCTGAGAGGAGCAGCCGAACGAGGTTGCTCCCGACAAAGCCCGCTCCGCCCACGACGAGCACGCGTTTCCCGTTGAATGCTCCTGTGTCCATGTGTTTTCCTCAGGCCCGTCTTGGGCTCTAGTCAAGCAGCGCGCGAAAGCGGGGGGCGTCGTCAACGAAGGTCTGGTACCAGAGCTCGAGGCTCAGGAGTCCCCACACCTTGCGACCGAACTGGCTCTCACCAGAAATCGCGCGCTCGATCGCGTCGTGGTTGAAATACCTCCGCTGGCGAGCCCGTCCCGTCGCGAAAATATCGCCCACAAACTCGCGCAGCTCGCCCTTGATCCATTGGTTGAGCGGAACAGGGAAGCCTGCCTTGTCCTTGCGATCCAAGATCTCTTGGGGGAGCTCGTCGCGGTGGGCATTGATCAGGACGCGCTTGAGTGCGCCTTCTTGGAACTTGATGTTGGCGGGCATCGTGGCGGCGAACTCGACGATCGGGTGATCGAGGAAGGGCACCCGCGACTCGAGCCCGTGGGCCATGCTCATTCGATCTTCGACTTGGAGGAGCGCTGGGAGGAGTGTCTTGAAGTCGAAGTGGGTCATCAGATCGAAGTAGGACTCGTGGCCGACGTTCTTGCCCAAGAAGATCTTCTTGAACGAGTCGAAGGGGGAGTAGTCGCTTGGGAGTTCGTCCCAGAGGATCTCGTCCTTCATCGAGGGAGCGCGGTTGATCAAGCGGTAATAGCGCTCGTCGATCGGGCCGAACAGCCCCTCCTTCCAGAAGGTCTTGAGGAGCGGCTTGTAGCCCTCGAGGAGGCGGAGGTTCGGAATGATCGACTCGTAGGTGACGACGAAGTCACCCTTGTCCATGGTCCCCTCGATCGCGCCCTTAATGCAGCGCTCGAAGTAGGCGATCAAGTAGCGAACGTAGCCACCGAAGATCTCGTCGCCACCTTGACCTCCAAGGACGACCTTGCGGTGCTTGGCGGCGAGCTTCGAGACGTGGTATTGGGGGAACGAGCCCGGCCCGGCGACGGGATAGTCCAGGTGGTAGATCACGTCCCGGATCGAGTCGGCGAAGTCCGCAGCCGTGAAGGTCTGCTCGTGGAGCGTGAACCCACTCCTCTTTGCGAGGGCCCGCGCGTAGGGGCTCTCGTCATAGACCGGAGCCTCCGCGAACTTCCCGTTGAAGCCTAGGAACTCGTGGTCCGGTTGCATGCGCGCGGCGATCGCGGCCACGATTCCCGAGTCGACACCTCCGCTGACGTAGGACCCGACCGGGACGTCTGCGCGAAGGTGAACGCGGAGCGAGTCCTCGACGAGCTCCCGGAGGCGCTCCTCGAAGTAGCGACCGGTGTGCTTCCAGTCGAGGTCGTAGTAGACCTCCCAGTAGCGCTTGACCTCGTGACTGCCGTCGCGTCGCACGACGAGCGTGTGGCCAGGCTGGAGCTCCTGGACACCCTTGAACAGGGTCTTGCCCTCGAGGCAGAGCTGGAAGTCGAGATAGTCACGGAACGCGAGGGGGTCTGGCTCGACCTCGGGCAGGAAGGGGACGAGCGCCTTGACCTCCGATGCGAAGTAGAACGTGCCCTCAATCACGGCGTAATAGAAGGGCTTGATTCCGAACCGATCGCGCGCACAGAACAGCTCTTGTTGCTTCTCGTCCCAGAGCGCGAACGCGAACATTCCGCGCAGGTGATTGACGCAGTCGCGTCCCCAGTGGCGGTAGCCGGCCAGGATCGCCTCGGTGTCCGAGGTCGTCTTGAACTGATCGACGCCGAGCTCCTCGCGGAGCTCTACGTAGTTGTAGATCTCGCCATTTTGAACGATCACGTTCTTCGACACCGAGTCGTGCATGGGCTGGGCGCCGTGATCGAGGTCGATAATGCTCAGGCGGCGGTGCCCGAATCCGACTCGGCCGTCGGGGTGCTCCCACACGCCTTCGCCGTCCGGCCCGCGGTGGCGGAGGAGCTCATTCATGACTCCCAAGTGGCGAGGGAGTGGGCCCTTGTAGGGCCTGTGAGGGCTAAAGATCCCGGAGATTCCGCACACGAGGGGAGTGTAAGGGCAACCTCGGTCAGCGCCACGCTGACCGAGCGTGCGCAAGCGCGGTCGCCGCTGAGCATGACTGGCGGTGTTTCCTCTAGCGGTGGGCTGGTCTATCCTCTCGCCCCTAAGTCTCGTGTGGAGAAGACGACCTTCATGACGACCTCTAAGAACTTCGCCCTCGTCGGCGCCGCGGGCTTCGTGGCGGCCCGCCACATGCGCGCCATTCGAGACACGGGCAACAAGCTGGTCGCTACCGTTGACCCCCACGACAACGTCGGGGTGATCGACAGCTACTTCCCCGACGCGCGTTTCTTCACCCAGATCGAGCGCTTCGATCGCCACCTGGAGAAGCTGCGCCGCAAGGGCGAGGAAGAGCGCGTCCACTACCTGAGCGTCTGCTCACCCAACTACCTCCACGATGCCCACGTGCGGCTCGCGCTCCGGACCGGCGCACACGCGATCTGCGAGAAGCCGCTCGTGATCAACCCCTGGAACCTCGATCAACTGACCGAGCTCGAGGCTGAGCACGACACGAGGATCTACACAGTCCTCCAGCTCCGCATGAACCCCAACCTGATCGCGCTCCGTGAGCGGATCTTGGCCGAGGGCAACTCCGGCGGCCGGCGCGAGATCGAGCTGACGTACATCACGCGCCGAGGGTCTTGGTACCTCGTGTCTTGGAAGGGAGACCAGGCCAAGTCGGGCGGTCTGGCCATGAACCTCGGCGTTCACTTCTTCGACGTCTTGGGTTGGATCTTTGGCCCCGCCGAAGACGCTCAACTCCACCTCGACGAGCCCCAGCGTATGGCCGGCGTGGTCCTCTTTCCCGGCGCCCGAGTTCGCTGGTATCTCTCCTGTTCGGGGGACGACCTCCCGCCTGCGGCGACCGAGAAGGGCCTCACGGCCTGGCGAACCATGCGCGTCGACGGCGAGGAGATCGAATTCTCCGGCAACTTCACCGACCTCCACACGCGCGTTTATGAGGACTTGCTCGCCGGGGGAGGCTACGGAATCGAAGACGCGCGTCCCTCGATCGAGCTGATCTACAAGATCCGCAACACGCCCCTCACTGCGCCGGGCGACGACGCTCACCCGCTCCTCAAGGGAGAGGCACTGGGAGGTGCCAAGTCGTGAGTGTGTTCGTTCACGAGAGCGCCTTCCTAGACGAGGGGGCCGAGGTCGGCGCCGGGACCAAGATCTGGCACTTCAGCCACGTCATGGGCGGAGCCAAGATCGGCGCGGGCTGCTCGCTCGGCCAAAACGTGTTCGTGGCCAACCGAGTCACGATCGGCGACGGCGTCAAGATTCAGAACAACGTCTCGATCTACGAGGGCGTCGTCCTTGAGGACTACGTGTTCTGCGGGCCGAGCATGGTGTTCACCAACGTCAAGACGCCCCGCTCCGCGTTCCCAAGAAACACAGCCGACGACTATCACGAGACTCGGGTCTGCCACGGAGCGTCGATCGGAGCGAACGCGACTTTGGTCTGCGGCGTGACCGTCGGAGCTTGGGCCTTTGTCGCCGCGGGAGCCGTCGTGACCAAGGACGTGACGCCTTACGCCCTGGTGGTCGGGGTGCCGGCCCGACGGATCGGCTGGGCTTGCAAGTGCGGCGAGACACTCCCCCGCAGCGGGCCCTTGGAGTGCCAGTGCGGTCGCGCGTATGAAGAGTCGGACGGAGTCTTGACCCTGGCTCGTGAGCCGGAAACTGAGGGCTCGGCCTAGTGGCTAGACCCGGGAAAACCGGTACAGGTGATTGTAGGGGCGGGTTTACCCCCGCCC